>CAXUBM010000290.1:0-3308 GCA_964249235.1 uncultured Acetobacteraceae bacterium
CCCCAAGCGGTCCGGGCCGATACCACCGCCGGCCCTCGCTGGCAACGCCGCACCCCGAAATCCCCGCTTGCCCCGCCGCACGCCCTCCCTGACTATGGTCAGCCTCGCGGGAGGACGGCGCTGGCGGACCTCGTAGATGTCACCGACACACGACCCGCCGGCTCCCCTGCCGAGGCGGCGCTGTCGCCAAACGTCCGAGCCAACCCGGCGCCGCCCGTCTACGCGGCGCTCGATCTCGGCACCAGCAACTGCCGCCTCATGCTCGCCACCCCCACCCGCAGCGGCTTTCGCGTCATCGACAGCTTCAGCCGGGTCGTTCGCCTCGGCGACGAACTCCCGACCACCGGCCGCCTCGGCGACGCCGCCATGGAACGCACCCTGCTGGCGCTGCGCCTGTGCCTGCAGAAGATGGCGCGCCAGCCGATCCGCGCCGTCACTGCGGTCGCGACCGAAGCCTGCCGCCAATCCAGCAACGGCCGCGACTTCCTCGCCCGCATCCGCCGCGAAACCGGCCTCGTCTTTCGCCTCATCACGCCGCGCGAGGAGGTCTCCCTCGTCGTCGAGAGCTGCGCCGCCCTGCTGCGCGGCACCGGCCGCCGCGCGCTCCTCTTCGACATCGGCGGCGGCTCGACCGAGATCGCCTGGGTTCGCCTTCCCGGCGCCGACGGCGCCGCCGAGCCCGAGATCATCGGCCTGACCAGCATTCCGAACGGCGTCGTCACCCTGGCCGCCGCCGTGGGCGTCGATCCGTTTGACCCCGACGGCTTCGAGCGCATGGTCGACGCCCTGGCCGAGCCCCTGCTCGCCTTCGAGCGCGTCCACCGCATCGCGCACGAGATGCGCGCCGGCGGCGTGCAGATGGTCGGCACCAGCGGCACCGTCACCACCCTCGCCGGCGAAGCCCTGGGCCTGGACCGCTACCGCCGCCCCTTGATCGACGGCCTCCTCCTGCCGATCGGTGAAGCCGCCGAGGCCAGCCGTCGTCTCCGCCGTCGCGACCTCGAGGAGCTCGCCACCCACCCCTGCGTCGGCGCCGACCGCGCGCCGCTCGTGATCCCCGGCTGCGCCATCTTCGACGCCATCCGCCGCCTCTGGCCCTGCCCTGACGTCCTCGTCGCCGACCGCGGCCTGCGCGAAGGCCTGCTGCGCCGCCTGATGCGCAAGCACGGCCGCCATCGGGCCGCCCCGTTCCTCGAAGCGTAGCCCAGCCGCATGAGCGCCCCTCTTGAGTAGCGAGGACGGCGGCCTGCGCCTGACCGGGCAGCGCCTGCGCACCGCCCGCGGCCGCACCGTCTCCCAGCAGCGCTGGCTCACCCGCCAGCTCAACGATCCTTATGTCATCCGCGCCCGCAAGGCCGGCTACCGCTCGCGCGCCGCCTTCAAGCTCATCGAGCTCGACGATCGCCATCGCATCATCAGGCCCGGTTGCCGCGTGCTCGACCTCGGCGCCGCCCCAGGCGGCTGGACCCAGGTCGCGCTTGCCCGCGGCGCCGCCCGCGTCGTCGGCATCGACCTTCTCCCGATCGAGCCCATCACCGGCGCCGACCTCCTCCAGGGCGACATCACCGACCAGGCCACCGAGCGCCTCGTCGTTGAGCGCCTCGGCGGCGCCGCCGACCTCGTCCTCTCCGACATGGCCCCCAACACCACCGGCCATTCCGCCACCGACCACATCCGCATCGTCGCTCTCGCCGAGCTGGCCCTGGCGGTGGCGCTCGACACGCTCGCGCCCGGCGGCGCCTTCGTCGCGAAAGTCTTCCAGGGCGGTTCCGAACGCCAGATCCTCGCCACCCTCAAGCGCTCCTTCGCCACCGTCCGCCACGTCAAGCCGCCCGCCAGCCGCAAGCAGAGCAGCGAGCTCTACGTGGTGGCCACCGGGTTCAGGGCGGGAACGTCAGGCGAGAGCGTGCCGCGCACGCCGCCCGACGCCCCGCCGGGGGCCGCGCCCCCGGACCCGCCCGAGTAAAACCTTCCGACCGCAGAACCGTTCGGCCGCCATGGCATCCGATCTCACCGAAGGCCCCGCCCACCGCGGCTGGTGGCCGACGCTCAAGCGCATCGCTCACAACGTCACCGCGAACCAGCTCACCACACAGGCCGCCGCCGTCACCTTCTACGGCCTGCTCGCCATCTTCCCCGCCCTCGGCGCCCTCGTCTCGCTGTTCGGCCTGATCGCCGATCCGCACGTCGTGCAGGACCAGCTCCACGCCCTCGGCGCCGTCATGCCCGGCGGCGCCATGCAGGTCCTCGACGGCCAGCTTCACGCGTTGACCAGCGCCAGCGGCAAGTCGCTCGGCATCGGCGCGGTCGTCGGGCTTCTCGTCTCGCTGTGGAGCGCAAACGCCGCCACCAAGGCGATCTTCTCGGCGCTCAACGCCGCCTACGGCGAGACCGAGAAGCGCGGCTACGTCCACCTCACGCTGATCACCCTGGCGCTGACCGCCTGCGCCTTGCTCTTCATCATTCTCGCCATCGCCTTCGTCGTCGCCCTGCCCGCCCTGCTCGGCTTCATCGGCCTCGACACGCTCGGCAAGTGGCTGATCCTGATCCTGCGCTGGCCGCTGCTGCTCGCCGCCATCACCGCCCTGCTCGCCGCCCTCTACGGCCTCGGCCCCAGCCGCGGCGCCATCCGTTGGCGCTGGCTGACCGCCGGCAGCCTCGTCGCCGCCGTCGGCTGGCTCGTCGCCTCCCTGCTCTTCTCGTGGTACGTCGCCCATTTCGGCAGCTACAACCGGACCTACGGCTCGCTCGGCGCGGTCGCCGGCTTCATGACCTGGATCTGGATTTCCACCCTCGTCGTCCTCGTCGGCGCCGCCTTCGACGCCGAAGCCGAGCGCGAGGACGCGCCTTCCGCTTGACGTAAACGTCACCCTTGCCCACCCTCCTGGTCGGCGGACCCGCGGCACAAGCGGGCCATGGAGGAGCGAGGATGACCGACCAACCCCAGCCCTGGCGCCAGTTCTTCCCCGACGCGGCCGACTGGGACGCCGCGATCGCGCCCACCACGCTGCCCTCCCTCGTCGAGCACGCAGTCGCCTCCTATCCCGACCGCCCGATGCTCGAATTCCGTGACCGCCAGATCAGCTTCCGCGACGTCGGCGCCCAGATCGACCGCCTCGCCGCCGGCCTGCTCGCCCGCGGCATCGGCCCCGGCACCGCCATCGCCCATTTCCTTCCCAACACCCCCTACTTCCCGATCTGTTTCTTCGCCGCCGCCCGCGTCGGCGCCCGCATCGTCCATCTCAGTCCCCTCGACGCCCCCCGCGAGCTCGCCTTCAAGCTCCGCGACAGCGGCGCGCGCATCCTGG
>CAXUBM010000291.1:0-1024 GCA_964249235.1 uncultured Acetobacteraceae bacterium
TCTGACGCGGACTGGCGCGAGCGGATCGGCAACGCCGTCCCGCCCGATGCCGCACAGGCGATCGCCAGCACCATGGGCCAGACGCTCCTGCTCGCCTGGAGCGGGGAGGGCTTCATGCTGTCCGCGGTGCCGATCTGGGTGCGGCCCGTCGCGGTCGCGCTAAGCGTGCGCGCGGGAGACGAGCCATGAGCCAGTACGGGCTCCGGCGCGTCGGCGCCTACGGCACGGCGATCGCCTGGATCGTCATGAACGACGACACCGACTGGCTCAGCGCCGAGGGCGAGGATCTCATCCTTTCCGTCTCGGCCAGCCTCGTCGCCGACGTGTTCGCGCGCACCGAGCAGGAGATCGTCCGCGATCTCCGCGCGGCGATGAAGCGGTTCGGGAAGGTCAGATCATGACGCCCGACCTGCAGAGCTACGACCGGATCGTGGTGGCGTTCAGCGGCGGCAAGGACAGCATCGCCAGTCTGCTGACAGTGCTGGAGGCGGGCGTGCCGCCCGAGCGCATCGACGTCTACCACCACGACGTCGACGGCGCGGGACCGTCCTACATGGATTGGCCCTGCACCACCGCCTACTGCCGCGCCGTCACGAGCAGTCTGGGCGTGCCGCTATACCTATCCTGGAAGGAGGGCGGTTTCCGGCGCGAGATGATGCGCGACGCGGCGCCAACAGCGGCGATCTGCTTCCAGACACCGGAAGGCACCGTCGGCCGGGTCGGCGGCAGTGGGCCCGCCGGCACGCGGTTGCGCTTCCCACAGGTGTCGGCCGACCTGAACCAGCGCTGGTGTTCCGCCTACCTCAAGATCGACGTCATGGCGGCGCTGATCCGCAACCAGGACCGCTTCCTCGACCGGCGAACGCTGATCGTCACCGGCGAGCGCGCCGAGGAGAGCCGGACGCGCGCCGGATACGCCACGTTCGAGCCGGACCGCTCGGACACCCGCAACGGCACCCGCCGGCGCCGCCACGTCGACCATTGGCGGCCGGTCCACCGGCTCACCGAAACCGCGGTGTGGGAG
>CAXUBM010000291.1:1034-1430 GCA_964249235.1 uncultured Acetobacteraceae bacterium
GTGGGAGATGCTGCAACGGCACGGTATCGTGCCGGCGCCCGCCTACCGGCTGGGTTGGTCGCGGCTCAGCTGTATCGCGTGCATCTTCGGCAGCCCGGACCAGTGGGCCAGCCTGCGCTTCCTCGCGCCGGACTGGTTCGAGCGCATCGCCGCCGACGAGAAGGGGTTCGGCCGCACCATCCAACGCACGTCGAGCATCCGTCTCCTGGCGGATCGTGGTCGCCCCTACCAAGCATTGGTTGAGCAGCCCGACCTCGCTCAACGCGCCCTGCACCACGAATGGGACGAAGCCGTGCGGACCTACCCGGCGGCATGGACTCTGCCGGCAGGCGCCTTCGCAGACGGCGCCGGACCAAGCTGACGGGAAGGGAGATGCCGTCCGGCGCCGTGCCGCGC
>CAXUBM010000291.1:1476-3291 GCA_964249235.1 uncultured Acetobacteraceae bacterium
GGCCGCCGTCTGGGCGTCACCAAGAATGCCGTCGTCGGCAAGGCGCATCGCCTCGGCCTCCCGAGCCGTCCTTCTCCGCTCCGCGCAGCGCTTGCCGGCCCTCGCTCGCCCAGAGCACTCCCAACCGCTCCGCGCCTCGATCGCACCCAGCCCGCACTCCCGCCGCGCCCGTCGCCCGGCAAGCCTGCTTCCCAACCGACACCAACACCGACGTCTTCGCGCCAGGCGCCTTCATCGCCTCCGCTCGCCCTTACTCTCCGGGGCTGCTGCCAATGGCCGGTTGGCGAGCCCGGCTCTCCCGGCTTTCATCTGTGCGACGAGCCGGCGATCGCGAGCCGGCCCTACTGCGAAACGCATTGCCGGAAGGCCTACGCTCGTCCGGCGCGCGTGCTCGCGGCCGCCAGCACGGTCAGGAGCGCGGGGCTGTGACCCGCCGCCGCCGCCGCTCGCGCACCTTCCATTTCGAACGGACGTCGCATCCACTGGAGGCACACGTCTTCACCTTCGCATTCTATGGCGCTGACGATCGCCGCACGGGCCGGCATGGCGTTGTCGTCGTCAGAGGACGCATGGGGGCGAACGGCGCGATCCCGACAGCCTACGAGCGCGCGACCGCACTGGGTGCAGAGCCCTACTGCGTCAACATCCAGACCTGCCCGTCGCGGTCGCTCCCCGAGCACACGCCGCACTTGGATCGGATCTGCGCCGAGCAGACCGGCTTCGCTCGCTTCCTAGACCTGCTGGTCGCGGTTGGCGGTTACCGGCTTTCGATCCGGCTCGACCTGATGGGCCGCGACGGCGCGGTGCTGGCGCGTGCCTACGACCGGGCGCAGGCGCGACGAGGCGATCGAAGACGAGCCTTCGTGACCGGCGGCTATCAGATATCCAGGACATCACGGCGAGCAGACTGCTGAGAGGAGAAACTGTCCCGCATACCGGCTCACCCGGGCAAAGGGTGGGTCGCGTCGGCCGCTGCGCTGGTCCGAGCGCGATCCCGGCGCAGGGCGCCGCCTTTGCCCGGCCGTGCCGGATGCGGAGGCGGGGAGGTGTTCAGAGCCAGGAAAGGGCCGAGCACCATGAGCTTCTCCCGCCGCCGCACGTCCGCCAGCACGGACGCCACCCGCCGCGACCACTACCAGGAGGTCACGGACAAGATCATCGAGGCGCTCGAACAGGGCATAATCCCCTGGCGTCGCCCCTGGGACCCCGATCTGGCCGGGGTCGACGCCATGCCGCGCAACGCCACCACCCGGCGCCGCTATCACGGCATCAACGTGCTCATGCTCGGCCTGTCGCCGTTTGCCTGGAGCACAGGCGACAATCGCTGGTGCTCTTACAAGCAGGCGGCCGAGCGCGGCTGGCAGGTGCGCAAGGGCGAGCGCGGGACCACGGTGTTCTTCTTCAAGCGGCTGGCCGTAAAGGACGGAGCCGTGGCGGGAGAGCTGGTGGGCGGCGGCACGCCGGAGGACCGGTTCATCCCGATGCTGCGCGCCTACACCGTGTTCCATGCCTCGCAGATGGACGGCATCCCGCCCATGGCGCCGCCCGCGACACTCGAGGTCAGCTGGCGCCGGCCGGAGGCGGTCGAGACCATCGTGGCCAACAGCGGCGCCACCGTCCGAGTCGGGGGCGGGCAGGCGTTCTACTCACCGTCCTCCGACCACATCCAGATGCCGCCGCACGAGACCTTCGCTTCGCCGGAAGGCTACGCGGCCACCATGCTCCACGAGCTCGGCCATTGGACGGGCGCGGAACACCGGCTCGATCGTGACCTGACGGCGCGGTTCGGCACCCCGGCCTACGCAGCGGAGGAGC
>CAXUBM010000292.1:0-3282 GCA_964249235.1 uncultured Acetobacteraceae bacterium
TCTCCGCTTTCATCACCTTCGAAACGGTGCGCTTCCGCGGCAAGGGCCATCTCCGCCTCCGCGACGGTCTCTGCTGGACCCTGCTCACCGCCGCGACCGAGCTGAAGGGCCACGAGGAACAGCACGGCGCCACCCGCGAGAAGGGCGTCAGGCACGGCACCGATCGCAACCGCCGGTCCTGGCTCGAGCAGCGCGAGGCCGACGCGGCCGAGCTCGGCCGCACCCGCCAGCCCTACTGCCTCGTCGTCGGCGCCGGCCAGGGCGGCCTCGGCCTCGGCGCCCGCCTCAAGCGCCTCGGCGTCCCGACCCTGATCGTCGACAGCCATCCCCGCCCGGGCGACCAGTGGCGGAGCCGCTACAAGTCGCTCTGTCTCCACGATCCGGTCTGGTACGACCACATGCCGTACCTGCCCTTTCCGGATCACTGGCCGGTGTTCGCGCCGAAGGACAAGATCGGCGACTGGCTCGAGATGTACGCGAAAGTCATGGAGCTCGACATCTGGGGCTCGACCACCTGCGAAAGCGCCCGCTTCGACGACGGGCGCAAGGAATGGGAGGTCGTGGTCCGGCGCGGCGACGAACGCATCACGCTCCGCCCGAAGCAGTTCGTGCTCGCGACCGGCATGTCCGGCATCCCGAACATCCCCGAGCTTCCGGGCGCCGAGCGCTTCCGCGGCACGCAGCACCATTCGAGCCGGCACAAGGGCGGCGCCGGCTTCGAAGGCAAGCGCGCCGTGGTGATCGGCTCGAACAACTCCGCGCACGACATCTGCGCCGATCTCTGGGAGAACGGCGCCGACGTCACCATGATCCAGCGCTCGTCGACGCACGTCTCGCGCTCCGACAGCCTGATGGACCTCTCGCTCGGCAGTCTCTACTCCGAGGAAGCCCTGGCGCGCGGCGTCACCACCGAAAGGGCGGACCTCCTGTTCGCATCGATCCCCTACCGGATCATGCACGAGTTCCAGAAGCCCGTGATGGACAGGATCCGCGAACGCGACGCCGCCTTCTACGAGCGCCTCGTCGCCGCCGGCTTCATGCTCGACTTCGGCGACGACGGCAGCGGCCTCTTCATGAAATACATCCGCCGCGGCTCCGGCTACTACATCGACGTCGGCGCGTCCGAACTCATCAGCGACGGACGCATCAAGCTGGTGAGCGGCGTCGACGTCCGCGAACTCACCGAGGACGCCGTCGTCCTCACCGACGGCCGGACGCTTCCCGCCGACCTCGTCGTCTACGCGACCGGCTACGGCTCGATGAACGGCTGGGCCGCGAAGCTGATCTCGCCCGACGTCGCCGACAAGGTCGGCAAATGCTGGGGCCTCGGTTCCGGCACCACCAAGGACCCAGGCCCCTGGGAAGGCGAACTCCGCAACATGTGGAAACCGACCAGGCAGGAAGCCCTCTGGTTCCACGGCGGCAACCTCCACCAGTCGCGCCACTACTCGCTCTATCTCGCGCTCCAGTTGAAGGCGCGAATGGAAGAAATCCCGACGCCGGTCTATGGTCTCGGCCCGGCGCACCACACGCACTGACACCGACAGAACGGGCGCCGCGCACGAACACGAGCGCCTCCGAACAGGGGAAACCGTCATGGACCAGATCGTACCCACCACGCTCCGCCCGAGCGAACCCGTGCAGAAGTTTCTCGCCGGTCGCCTCGATCTTCTGATCGACGGTGAATGGCGCGAAGCCCAGTCCGGCAAGCGCTTCGACGTGTTCGACCCCGCGACCGGCGCCGTCACCGCGCGCGTCGCCGAGGCTGACCGCGCCGACGTCGACCTCGCCGTCCGCGCCGCCCGCCCCGCCCTCGAGCGCGGCCCCTGGTCGCGGATGAAGCCCGCTGAGCGCACCGCGCTGCTTCTGAAGCTCGCCGACCTCATGGAAGCGCACGCCCAGGAGTTCGCCGAGATCGAGGCGATCGACAACGGCAAGCCGGTTTCCGTCGCCGCCGCCGCCGACGTCCCCGGCTCGATCGCCATGTTCCGCTACATGGCCGGCTGGGCCACCAAGCTCACCGGCACCACCATCCCGCTGTCCGCCCCCGGGCAGTACCACGCCTACACCGTGCGCGAGCCGGTCGGCGTCGTCGCCCAGATCATCCCCTGGAACTTCCCGCTGCTGATGGCCGCCTGGAAGCTCGCGCCCGCGCTCGCCGCCGGCTGCACCGTGATCCTCAAGCCCGCCGAGCAGACCCCGCTGTCGGCGATCCGCCTCGGCCAGCTCGTGCAGGAAGCCGGCTTCCCGCTCGGCGCCGTCAACATCCTCGCGGGCTTCGGCGAGACCGCCGGGGCGGCGCTCGCCGAGCACCCCGACGTCGACAAGATCGCCTTCACCGGCTCGACCGAGGTCGGCAAGCTCATCGTCCGCGCCGCCTCGGCCTCCAACCTGAAGAAGGTCTCGCTCGAGCTCGGCGGCAAGTCGCCCGTCATCGTGTTCGACGACGCCGACCTCGAGCGCACCATCCCGGGCGTCGCGTCGGGCATCTTCTTCAACCACGGCCAGACCTGCTGCGCCGGCTCGCGCCTCTACGTGCACGAGCGCATGTTCGACCAGGTGGTCGAAGGCATCGGGGTCGAGGCGCGGAAGATCCGCCTCGGCCACGGCCTCGATCCCAAGACCGAGATGGGCCCGCTGGTCAGCCAGGAGCAGTTCGACCGCGTCACCGGCTACATCGCGACCGGCCGCTCGGAGGGTGCCCGGGTCGCCACCGGCGGCGAGCGCCACGGCACCACCGGCTTCTTCGTCGAGCCCACGATCCTCGCCGACACCACGCCCGACATGAAGGTGGTGCGCGAAGAGATCTTCGGCCCCGTCCTCTGCGCCGAGCGCTTCAACGACGACGACATCGAGAAGCTCGCCGCGATCGCCAACCGCTCCGACTTCGGCCTCGCGGCGAGCGTGTGGACCAGGAACGTCAGCCTCGCCCACAAGATGGCGTCCCGCATCAAGGCCGGCACGATCTGGGTGAACTGCCACAACATCTTCGACGCCGCCCTCCCGTTCGGCGGCTACAAGCAATCCGGCTGGGGCCGCGAAATGGGCGAATTCGTTTTCGCGAACTACACGGAGACGAAGGCGATCACGATCGCCCTCTAGCCCACGTCGCCACGCCCGGCGCACGGCGGAAGTGGGGGGGGGGGGGCCGCGCGGCGTCCGACAACTTCGACCTGATGACCCTCGACGGCCAGGTCAAGGGGGCCTCCATCGAGGTGAAGGCCCAGGGGCCCGTCGCCCTGCTGAACTGGACCAGGTCCTTCCCGTACGAGCCCCGAGGGC
>CAXUBM010000293.1:0-380 GCA_964249235.1 uncultured Acetobacteraceae bacterium
GCGCTGCGGCCTCCGCCAGCGCCTTGCGCCTGCGCTCCAGCGCCTGGTTCGACAACCCCGACGACCCCGGCATGACCGCGCTCTATCTCGAGCGCTACCTCAATTACGGCATCTCCAAGGCCGAGCTCCAATCCAACCGTCCCGTCATCGGCATCGCCCAGACCGGTTCCGATCTGGCCCCCTGCAACCGCCACCACCTGGTGCTCGCCGAGCGCCTGCGCGAGGGCATCCGCGAAGCCGGCGGCATCGCCATCGAGTTCCCGGTGCCCCCGATCCAGGAGACCGGCAAGCGGCCGACTGCAGGGCTGGCCCGCAACCTCGCCTCTCTCGGGCTGGTGGAGGTGCTGTACGGCTCCCCGATCGACGGCGTGGTGCTGACC
>CAXUBM010000293.1:390-3273 GCA_964249235.1 uncultured Acetobacteraceae bacterium
ACCCTCAGCTGCGGCCATGACGTCAGATAGCGGTGCAGGATCGGCAGGACGCGGATACGCCCGAATGCGTCCGGCAGCGCCAGCCGCAGCGTGCCGGCGGGCTCCAGGCGATCCTGCCTCACGCTCGCCTCGGCCTCGTCGAGATCCTCTACGGCTACCCGATCGACGGCGTCGTGCTCACCGTCGGCTGCGACAAGACCACCCCCGCCTGCCTGATGGCGGCCGCCACCGTCGACATCCCGGCCATCGCGCTGTCCGTCGGCCCGATGCTCAACGGCTTCTTCCGCGGCGAGCGCACCGGCTCCGGCACCATCATCTGGCGCGCCCGCGAACTGCTCGCGGCCGGCGAGATCGACTATGACGGCTTCGTCAAGCTCGTCGCCTCCTCCTCGCCCTCCACCGGCTACTGCAACACCATGGGCACCGCGACGACGATGAACTCGCTCGCCGAGGCGCTGGGCATGCAGCTCCCCGGCTCCGCCGCCATCCCCGCCCCCTACCGCGACCGCGCCGAGATCGCCTACGACACCGGCCGCCGCATCGTCGACATGGTCCGCGAGGACCTCAAACCTTCCGACATCATGACCCGCGACGCCTTCGTCAACGCGATCCGCGTCAACTCCGCCATCGGCGCCTCCACCAACGCCCCCATCCACCTCAACGCGCTCGCCCGCCACCTCGGCGTCGAGCTGACCATCGACGACTGGCAAACGTTCGGTCACGAAATCCCGCTCCTGGTCAATCTCCAGCCCGCCGGCGCGTATCTCGGCGAGGATTTCTACCGCGCCGGCGGCGTCCCCGCCGTGATCGGCGAACTCCTCCGCCACGACCTGATCCACGAACACGCCATGACCGCCAACGGCAAGACCATCGGCGACAACAACCGCCTCGCCCGCTCGGAGAACGAGGACGTCATCCGCCCCTTCGACCGCCCCCTGATGCGCAACGCCGGCTTCCTCGTCCTGCGCGGCAACCTCTTCGACGCCGCCATCATGAAGACCAGCGGCATCTCCCCCGAGTTCGCCGAGCGCTACCTCAGCAACCCCGACGAACCCGACGCCTTCGAAGGCCGCGCCGTCGTCTTCGACGGCCCCGAGGACTACCACCGCCGCATCGACGATCCCGATCTCGCCATCACCGAGCACGACATCCTGGTCATGCGCGGCGCCGGCCCCGTCGGCTACCCCGGCGCCGCCGAAGTGGTGAACATGCGGCCCCCCGCCTACCTGATCGCCCAGGGCGTGCATCACCTCGCCTGCATCGGCGACGGCCGCCAGTCCGGCACCTCCGGCTCGCCCTCGATCCTCAACGCCAGTCCCGAAGCCGCCACCGGCGGCCCGCTCGCCGTTCTGCGCACCGGCGACCGCATCCGCGTCGACCTCGCCGCCTGCCGCGTCGATATGCTCGTCGCCGACCAGGAACTCGCCCGGCGTCGTGCCGCGTTCGCCGACTATCCCTATCCGCCCCACCAGACACCCTGGCAGGAAATCCAGCGCCGCATCGTCGGCCCCTTGTCGACCGGCGCCGTCCTCGAACCCGCCGTCGCCTATCAGCGCATTTCGCAGACCAAGGGGCTGCCACGCGACAATCACTGAGTCTCGAGCAGCGCCACCTCCGATCGCGCCGCCGCCGCCGTGGGCGGGTGCGTCCGCTCCGCGCCGCTCAGGCGCGCGAGGTAGTCAGCCATCGTCTCCGGTCCCATCGGCCGGCTGAAGTGGAACCCCTGCGCCAGGTCGCACCCGAGCGCTTCGAGCTTCGCCAACTGCGCCTGCGTCTCCACTCCCTCCGCGATCGTCCGGCCGCCAAGCTCGTGCGCGAGCCGAACGATCGTCGACGCGATCGACTGCGCTTCCTCCGACCTGGCGACGTCCCTGATGAACGATCGATCGATCTTGATGCTGTCGAAGGGCAGGTGCCGCAGGTAGCTGAGCGATGAATACCCGGTCCCGAAATCGTCGAGCGCGACCTCCACGCCCGACTGCCGCAGGTCGCCGAGCGTCAGCAGCGTCTCCGCCATCTGCTGCATCAGCGCCGTTTCCGTGATCTCCAGCTCCAGCCGCCTTGCCGGCAACGCCGTCGCCTTCAGCACGCCCAGGATATGGCTTCCCAGACCCGCGTCGCGGAACTGGATCGCCGAGACGTTCACGGCCACCATCAGGTCGCCCGCCCAGCCGCTCGCATCGCGGCAGGCGCGCTCCAGCACCCACCGCCCCAGCGGCAGGATCAGCCCGGTCTCCTCCGCCAGCGGGATGAACTCCGACGGCCCGAGCAGCCCCTGCGTCGGATGCCGCCATCGCACGAGTGCCTCGAAACCCCGCAGCCGTCCGGTGACGACCTCGTGCTGCGACTGGTAGTGCAGCTCGAACTCTCCTGCCTCGATCGCACGCTCCAGATCCTTCTCCCGCTCGAGCCGCTGCGTGTGCGCCGCCGCGAGCTGCGGCGTGAAGATCTCGTAGCCGCCGCCCCTCGACTTCGCCGCGTAGAGCGCCAGGTCGGCGCGCGACAGCACGGTCTGTGCGTCCTCATCGGTCGCCTCGATGCGCGTCGCACCGATCGAGACGCCGATCACCACCGACCGCCCGTCGATCGCGAATGGCCGCTCCGTTACGCCGATGATCGAGCGCGCCAACCCCTCGGCCGCGTTCTCGTCCGCGCCGCCCAGCAAGGCGAATTCGTCGCCGCCCAGGCGCGCCAGGACATCCGTGGCGCCGATGCACCCGCTCACCCCGTCGACGAAGTGTCTGAGCAGCGTGTCCCCCGCCGCGTGTCCCAGCAAGTCGTTGACGCTCTTGAAATGATCCAGATCGACCAGAAGCACCGTCCGTCCCACCCGGTCCGGCGCGGCGACAGCCGCTTCCAGCTCCTCGTAGAAAGCGAAACGAT
>CAXUBM010000294.1:0-3263 GCA_964249235.1 uncultured Acetobacteraceae bacterium
CTCGCGGGCCAGCGCTGCATTGCGTGCCATCAGCGACGCCCCGCCGAGACGCTCGTGCAGCGCAATGGCGTCGGGTGCGGCCAGCCAGCCGGACACGTCGCGCGTCCCGGTCCAGTCGAACTCCGCGAGAAAGCCCTGCCCCAGACCGTGCGAGATCGCGGTCGGGTGCAACGCCGCCTGCCGATCCTCGCGCGCATGCAGGATCGCGGTGCCCGCCGGCGCGAACAGCCATTTGTGCAGGTTGGCCGCATACCAGTCCGCCCCGATCGCGCCGAGGTCGAGCGGCACCTGGCCGGGCGCATGCGCCCCGTCCACCAGCACCCGCACGCCGTGCCTGCGGCAAGCCCGCACCATGGCCGCGATCGGCAGCACGAGCCCGCCTGGCGAGGTGACATGGTCCAGGATGGCGATCGCCGTCCGTCCGGTCATCGCCGCTTCCAGCAGTTCGACCACCATTGCCGGCGGCGCGTCCGGAAACGGCAGTGCCACCTCGACGAGGCGCGCCCCGGCGCCGGCCGCCACGAATTCGGACGCTCGCCGCACCGCGCCGTAGGCCTGGTCGAACAGCAGGATCTCGTCCCCCGCCCGCAGCGGCAGCGAGCGCAGAACGGCATTGCAGCCCTCGGTGGCGTTGCCCACGAAGGCCATGTCGTCGGCGCGCGCCCCGAGAAAAGCCGCCGCCACCGCCGCCGCCTCGCGCAGCAGGCGGGGAAACTCCCTGTGCAGAAACAAGGTCGGCTGGCGCTCGAAGCGCTCGCGCCATCGCGCCTGGGCCGCGCGGACGCTCCTCGGGCAGGCGCCGTAGGAGCCGTTGTTGACCGTCACCCACGCCGGATCGAACGACCACTCGTCCGCGCCGGCCCCCCTCACGCCGTCAGCCGACCGTCGCCGGACCGCCCGCGGGCGGCAGCCGCGTGAGCTGCTCGGCGGCGCGGTCGGCGATCTGGCCCAGCATGCGGCTCAGCGCCGCCACCAGGGCCGTCGTCCCGGTGCCGCTGCCGGGCTCGCTCAACGCGATCGGCACGCTCCGCGACGGCGCGGCGTCCGGCGCGTGCACGGCCAGCGTCGCGTGCACCACCGCCTGCCCCGACGCGTCCTCGTCGAAGCGGTCGATGGCCAGCTCGACGATCGCCGCCGGCGCGCTGCCGATCGCCGACCCGGCATGAAACACGGTGGCGCGCGGAAAGCGCTGCGCGAGGTCCGCGGTCAGCACGCGCGCGATCACGTCGCCGATCGGCTCGGCCCAGGCGTCGTTGCCGGCCAGCTCCAGCCGGTAATCCTTCGTCGCCCGGACGATGTAGTCACGGTCCAGGAACGAGGCGACAGTGGGCGAGCGCACCTCGATCGGCGACGGCCCCGCCTCGGTCGCCGGACCGGGCCACGTCTGCAGCGTGTAGTAGGCCGGATCGCCGGCGCCGCACCCGGCGAGTGCGGGCAACACGGCTGCGAGTGCGAGAAGGGCGCGTCGCCCGATCGGTGTCGCGGGTTGGATCATTGGTGACGTCCCGGAGCGCTGCGGCCGAAGATCAGCGAGTTCGGATGGCGTTGCAGATAGTCCGACAGGAGCCGCAGTGACCGCGCCGTGTCCGAGAGCTGAGACAGCAGCTGATTGATGCTGTTGCCGAAGTCGGAGTTGCCGCCGTACGAGGCGAGCAGCGTGTTGGCATGCTCCAGCGTCTTCTGCAGTTGCGCCGACAGGGCCGGCAGCCGCTGGAGCACCGGCGTCAGCCCGTGATTGGCGTGATCGGCGAGCGCATGGATGCTGGCCAGCGTCCCCGAGAGCTGGTGGATCGCCTGCTTCAGGTCGGGGCTGTTGACGGTCCGCCCGGCGCCCGCGAGCAGATCGTCCAGGTGGCTGGCGATCTGCTCGAGCGGCAGCGCGTCGAGCTTGGCCGCCACGTCGCTCAGGCTGTCGGTGATGCCGGACAGGCCACCCTTCTCGCTCGGCAGCACGATCGAGTCGCCTTCGGTCGAGACCTTCGCCGCCTTCGCATTGGGCACGAACTCCAGACTGACCAGCGATGCGCCGGTGATGAAGCTGGCCGAGCTGAGCTGCGCGCGCATGCCGTTGTCGACGAGGCGCTGACTGACCGCCACCGGGCTCTCACCCCTGGGCTCGCCGCCGGCGAAGATCCGCTCCGGCTGGATTTCCATCTCGACCCGCACCCGGGCCACCCCGTTGGCCGGGTCGAGCTCGAGCCTGGTCGCGGTGACGTTGCCCACCTGGACTCCATACATGTCGACCTCGCTGCCCACATCGAGCCCTTTGATCGAACTCTGGAAGTAGGTCACGAACTTGATGCGCTGGTGGTAGCCCGCCGAGATCGCGTCGGCCTTGGTGTCGTAGAGCTTGAAGACCGCCTCGTCCGGCGCCTGCGGCACGTCCGAGCCGTGCCGGTCCTCGCTGAAGCCGAAGCCGACGCCGCCCGAAAGCACGGCCTGCAGCGATTCGACCTGCACCTTGAGGCCGCTGCCGCCGAAGCTCACCTCGACGCCCGAGTCGTTCCAGAAACGGGTGTCGACATGCACGAACCCGTCGTACGGCTCGCGCACGAAGATCTGCACCGGGATCGGTCCGTGGCCGCTGGGTGGCATGTGGTAGCCGAGCACCTCGCCGACGGTCACGCCGCGGTAGAAGACGGGCGAGCCCTCGCCGATCGAGCTGACGCTGCCGGTCATCACCGTGTAGGTGCGTCCGGGCTCGTCGGAGCGCACGCCGGGCGGTGATTCGAGGCCCGTGAAATAGTGCGTCTCGTTCCCCTCCGCGACCGGATCGACCGCGATGTAGGCACCCGAGACCAGCGTCTCGAGGCCGCTGATGTTCGAGCCCGACAGGCGCGGCCTGACCACCCAGAACCGCGTCTTGTCGGTCAGGATCTGATCCGCCTCGCGCGACATCCGCACGCCCACCAGCACCTTGCGGAAGTCGTGGGTCAGCCGGATGCTCTCGACGGTGCCGAGGGCGACGTTCTTGTGCTTGACCTGCGTCTGCCCGGCGCTCAGCCCCTCGGCCGACTCGAACGAAATCGTGATCAGCGCGCCGCGCTGGCTGACTGCGCGCCACCCCAGGAAGATCGCCACCACGAGGGCGACGATCGGGATCACCCAGATCACCGAGAAGCGTGCGCGCCGGGCGATCGCGGCGGGCGGCTGGTCCTGGTCTCGGGGCGCGCCTTCCTGTCCACCCCCGCCGGAGGTGGCCCGCCCGTCCGTCCCCTGCCCGCTCACTCGGCCGCGACCTGCCGAGGCCCGACGGTTCGAGA
>CAXUBM010000295.1:0-3251 GCA_964249235.1 uncultured Acetobacteraceae bacterium
CGGACGGCGGCGGACCGGCGCTTGCTGTTTGTGCAGAACACTGGCGCCGCGCCTGTGCGCGTGCGGTATCTGCCGGGGGGGACGGAGCTGCTGACGGCGGCGGCGGTCCAGGATGGGACGTTGATGCTGGAGGGGTATGGTTGCGCGGTGCTTCGGCACTAGGCAAGCAGGGGGGCTCGGCCGCCGCGCCCCCCGTGGGGCCGGCGACCCCGGACCCGCCCGGATCGAGGAGGCAGAGTGGTCGGCAGCCAGGATTTCGTGGCGGATCCCGCCAACGCGGGCGTTCTGATCGGGCTCAACGGGGCGCTGGTGCCTCGGGCGGACGCCAAGGTTTCGGTGTTCGATGCGGGGTTCGTGCTCGGCGACGGCGTCTGGGAGGGATTGCGGCTGCATCGCGGGGTGCTGCTGTTCCTCGAGCAGCATCTCGAGCGGCTGTATGACGGGGCGGCGGCGATCTCGCTCGATATCGGGATGACACGCGAGGCGTTGACGGGCGAGATCTGGCGCGTGCTGCGCGCCAACGGATTCGAGCACGGCGTTCACCTGCGGGTGATGGTCACGCGCGGTCCCAAAAGCGGGGCCAACCAGGACCCGCGCAACGCGCTCGGGACACCCACGGTCGTCATCCTTGCCGAACGCAAGGTGCCGAGCCCGGCACTCGCCACCCAAGGCCTGGCGATCGCCACCGCGTCGATCCGCTGCTCGCCGTCGAGCATGTTCGACATGCGGCTGAACTCGCACAGCAGGCTCAACCTGATCACGGCGCTGCTGCAGGCGATCGAGGCGGGAGCGGACGAGGCGCTGATGCTCGATCCGCACGGATATGTGTCGAGCTGCAACGCGACGAACTTCTTCTTCGTCGCCGGCGGGGTGGTGCATAGCTCGAGCGGCGAATACTGCTTCAACGGTGTCACCCGCTCGCAGGTGATCGCGCTGTGTCGCGCGCACGGCATCGCGATCGAACTCGGGAATTTCCCGCTCGAGCGCGCACACCGGGCCGACGAGGCGTTCGTGACCGGAACGTTCGGCGGCCTGACGCCCGTGCGCGCGATCGATGGCCATCGCATGCCGGACGGTCTGCCCGGCCCGGTCACCGCGCGGCTGCGCGCGCTCTACGGCGACCTCCAGGACGCGGCGGCGTCGTGAGCGGGGCGCCGTTGCGGATCGCGATGTGGTCCGGGCCGCGCAACATCTCGACCGCGATGATGCGCGCCTTCGGGAACCGGGCCGATACGGCGGTGGTGGACGAGCCGTTCTACGCCGCCTATCTCGCCGCCACGGGGCTGGACCACCCGATGCGGGACGAGGTGCTGGCGAGCCAGTCGCAGGACTGGCGCGAGGTCGCGGCGGGACTGCTGGGGCCGGCGCCAGGGGGCGCGCCGGTGATCTACGCCAAGCACATGACCCAGCACATGCTTGCAGGTTTCGGGACCGGCTGGATGGCGTCGTGCCGCAACGCGTTCCTGATCCGCCGGCCCGACGAGGTGATCGCCTCCTATCGCGAGAAGCGCGGAACGGTGGACCTCGCCGACATCGGCGTCGTGCGTCAGGCGGAGCTGTTCGAGCAGGAAGCCGACCGGCTCGGCGAGGCGCCCCCGGTCGTGGACGCCGCGGACGTGCTCGCGGCACCCGCGTCGATCCTCGCGGCGCTGTGCGCCGCGCTCGGGCTCGCGTACGATCCCGCGATGATCGCCTGGCCGGCGGGACGCCGCGCCACGGACGGTGTGTGGGCGCCGGCCTGGTATGACCAGGTCGAACGCTCCACCGGTTTCGCGGTCCGGCTCGAGCGACCGCAGGTCCGGCTCGACCACAGGTCGCGCCAGATCGCCGAGGCGGCAGCGCCCGCCTACGAGCGGCTGGCGCGTCACAGGCTGCGAGCGGCCTAGGTTGGCCGTCCGCGCGACCGCGACCGGCGACAGCCGCGACAGCGCGTTCTTCGGCCATCCGCGCGGCCTCGCGGTGCTGGCCTTCACGGAGGGCTGGATCGACTTCTCGCTCTACGGCATGCAGTCGCTGCTCATGCTCTACATGACGGGCGCGCTGCTGCGGCCGGATCATGTCGGGCACGTGCTGGGCTTCGGCGCGCTGCTCGCGCTGCTCAGGCCGCTCTACGGGACGCTGCACGGCGAGCCGCTGGCCTCGGCGATCATGGGCGTGTTCGTCGCCCTGATCTGGGCGACGCCGCTCCTGGGCGGCGTGCTGGCGGACCGGGTGCTCGGCCGCACGCGGACGATCGTGCTCGGTTGCCTGCTGATGACGGCCGGGCATTTCCTGCTGGCGTTCGATGCGAGCTTCCTCGTGGCACTGCTCTGCCTGATCCTCGGCCTCGGCCTGGGCGCCTGCACGCGCGCGCAGGTCGGCGCGCTGTACGCCGCCTCGGATGCGCGGCGCGCCGACGGGTTCCAGATCTACCAGCTGGCGGTCAACCTGGCGGTGATCGTGGCGCCGCTGATCTGCGGCACGCTGGGCGAATCCTATCACTGGCAGTGGGGGTTCGCCGCCGCCGGCGCGGGGATGCTGATCGGGCTGGTGGTCTATCTGGCGGGCCGCGGCGCGCTGCCGCCGGAGCCGCCGCTCCGGCGGCTGCTCGATGGCGGACAGGGCCGCACGGTGGCAGAGGGCGATGCGAAGGCGGTCGCGCTGCTGCTGCTGCTGCTGCCGGTCATCGCGCTGGTGATGGTCGGCAACTCGCAGATCTTCAACGCCTACCTGGTCTGGGGCCAGGAAAATTACCGGCTCGCCTTCTTCGGCCACCTGATGCCGGTCAGTTGGCTGCTGTCGCTCGATGCCGCCAGCGGCGTGCCGACCACGTTGCTGGCGATCATGTTCTGGCGCTGGTGGGAACGGCGCCACGCGGCGCCGAACGAGCTCGGCAAGATGGTGGTCGGGGCCGCGATCATGGCGACGGCACCGCTCTGTCTGGCCGCCGCTGCCTCGATCGATGCGGGCCGGCACGCGGTCGGGCTCGAATGGGGGGTGGCGTTCCACGTCATCAATTCGATCGGCTTCGCCAGCATGTATCCGATCGGGATGGCGCTCTACTCCCGGCTGGCGCCGCGCGCGTTCGGCGCCACCCTGGTCAACAGCTACACGCTCAGCCTGTTCCTCTCCAACTTGCTGGCGGGGTGGCTGGGTGGGCTGCTGGTCCGGGTGCCGGGGGCCACGTTCTGGTTGCTGCATGCGGGCGTGGTCGCGGTGGGGGCGGTGTTGCTGCTGGTGGGCTCGGTGGCGTCTCGGCGCATCGTGACGGT
>CAXUBM010000296.1:0-3239 GCA_964249235.1 uncultured Acetobacteraceae bacterium
GGGTTGGAGCCGACGCGGAAGGTGAACCAGAGGTCGTAATGCCGCGGGGTCGGCAGCACACGGTGCTTGCGCATCTCGGCGAGCACCATCACGGCCAGGGTGTGGGCGGACGTCTCGTCGCTGCCGAGGTCGGACGTCTGGATCCCGGTCGAAGCGGCAACGTCGCTGGGCATGGTCGGTCCTGGAGGTGATTGGTCGGGAGGAGAGTGGACCGAGAACCTTCCCCGTTGATTAAGCACGGGAGCGAAATAGTCGGGGCGCTGCCCCGAGCCCCGCCCGGCACCGCGCGCCCGACCCGCCCGGTCGGCGGAGGGCAGGGGCGGCGCCCCTGCCCTGCCCTGCCCTGCCTAGACGCGGGTGCCGGAGGTCGTGCTGGCCGGCAGATCGTAACGGTCGGCGTTCATGACCTTGTGCCAGGCGGCGACGAAGTCGCGGACGAACTTCAGCTGCGAGTCGGAGCAGCCGTAGACTTCGGCGAGGGCGCGCAGGTGCGAGTGCGAGCCGAAGATCAGGTCGACGCGCGTAGCGGTCCAGCGGACTTCCTTGGTCTTGCGGTCGCGGCCCTCGTAGACGTTCTCGGACGCGGTCGGCTGCCACTCGGTGGCCATGTCGAGGAGGTTGACGAAGAAGTCGTTCGTCAACTGGCCGGGCCGGTGGGTGAGGACGCCGTGCGTGGTGCCGCCGCTGTTGACGCCCAGGGCGCGCAGGCCGCCGAGCAGCACCGTCATCTCGGGGGCGGTCAGGCGAAGCAGCTCGGACCTGTCCACGAGCGCTTCCTCGGGCGCCATGAACTGCGGATCCTGGTAGTGGTTGCGGAAGGCATCGGCGGTGGGCTCGAGGGGTGCGAAGGAGGCGACGTCGGTCTGCTCCTGGGACGCGTCCATGCGGCCGGGCGTGAACGGCACCTCGACCGGGTTGCCGGCCTCCCGCGCGGCCTGCTCGACGCCGGCGCAGCCGGCCAGGACGATCAGGTCGGCGAGCGAGACCTTGTTGCCGCCGGCCGCGAAGGCCTGCTGGACCTCCTCGAGCTTGCCCAGGACGGTGGCGAGCTGCTCGGGGTCGTTCACCGTCCAGTCCTTCTGCGGGGCGAGGCGGATGCGGGCGCCGTTGGCGCCGCCGCGCTTGTCGGAGCCGCGGAAGGTGGAGGCCGAGGCCCAGGCGGTGGCGACGAGCTGCCGCACGGTCAGGCCGGTGGCGAGGATCCGGGCCTTGAGGGACGCGATCTCCTCCTCGCCGATCAGCGGGTGGTCGACGGCGGGGATCGGGTCCTGCCAGATCAGCCGCTCCTGCGGGACCAGCGGGCCGAGATAGCGCTCGATCGGTCCCATGTCGCGGTGGGTGAGCTTGAACCAGGCGCGGGCGAAGGCGTCGGCGAACTGGTCCGGGTTCTCGTAGAAGCGGCGGGAGATCTTCTCGTAGGCCGGGTCGGCACGCAGCGCGATGTCCGAGGTCAGCATCGTCGGCACGCGCGTCTTGTCCGGATCGAACGGGTCGGGAATGTCGGCCGGGGCGTCCTTGGCCTGCCACTGCCAGGCGCCGGCGGGGCTCTTGGTCAGCTCCCACTCGTATTTGAACAGGTTGTCGAAATAGTGGTTGCTCCACTGGACCGGCGTCTGCGACCAGATCACCTCCAGGCCAGCGGTGATCGCGTCGGCGCCGTGGCCGGTGCCGTGCTTGCTGCGCCAGCCGAGGCCCTGGTCCTCGATCACGGAACCCTCCGGCTCCGCGCCGACGAAGGACGGGTCACCGGCGCCGTGGGTCTTGCCGAAGGTGTGGCCGCCGGCGACGAGCGCGACCGTCTCCTCGTCGTTCATCGCCATGCGGGCGAAGGTGTCGCGAATGTCGCGCGCCGAGCCGAGCGGGTCGGGCTGGCTGTTGGGGCCTTCCGGGTTGACGTAGATGAGGCCCATCTGGACGGCGCCGAGCGAGGATTCGAGCTGGCGCTCGCCGCTGTAGCGCGAGTCGCCGAGCCAGGTGCCCTCGGGGCCCCAGTAGAGCTCCTCCGGCTCCCAGGTGTCGGGACGGCCGCCGGCGAAGCCGAACGTCTTGAAGCCCATCGATTCCAGCGCGACGTTGCCGGTCAGGATGAAGAGGTCGGCCCAGGAGATCTTGTTTCCGTATTTCTGCTTGATCGGCCAGAGCAGGCGGCGCGCCTTGTCGAGGTTGGCGTTGTCGGGCCAGCTGTTGAGCGGCGCGAAACGCTGCTGGCCGCCGCCGGCGCCGCCGCGGCCGTCGGTGGTGCGGTAGGTGCCGGCGCTGTGCCAGGCCATGCGGATGAAGAGGCCGCCGTAATGGCCGAAATCGGCGGGCCACCATTCCTGGCTGTCGGTCATCAGGGCATGGAGGTCCTCGATGACGGCGTGGAGGTCGAGCGTCTGGAAGGCCTCGGGGTAGTTGAAGCCGGTGTCCATCGGGTTGGCGCGGCTGGAGTGCTGGGCGAGCGTGTCGAGGCTCAGCTGCTCGGGCCACCATTCGCGGTTGCCGCGGCGCGCGCGGCCCGGCTTGCCGCCGCCCGACATCGGGCAGCCGCCCATCTTGTCGTCCGTCATTCCGTCCATGGTGTCTCTCCTCGGATGTGTTCGGGGCCGGTGCCGCCCGACGCAATCGCCGGTGGGAGCGAGGCCGGGCGGCAGCGAATGCCCCGCGCTGCAGGATGGGGCGGAGACTAGCCGCGGCGGCCGCCGTTGTGAAATCGATTGTGGGCTGGCGACTTATCGGCTTGGCCGATTGTCTGCGGTGGGGGTCAGAGGCGCTTGACGCCTTTCGGCAGGTGGTCGCGGACGACCTTGGCGACGAGGTGGATGTCGCGGCGCCTGGGCGAGCTGCGGCGCCAGACGAGGCCGATGCGCCGGCCGATGCCGGCTACCAGGGGCCGGGTGCTGACGGAGCGGGCGCTGGCTTCGCCGCGCGCCATGGCCGGCAGCAAGGTGCTGCCCAGGCCGGTGGCGACCATCTGCAGGACGGTCTGCAGGCTGGTGGCGCGGAAGTCGGTGTCGGCGTCGCGGTCGGCGGTCTGGCAGATCGCCAGGGCCTGGTCGCGCAGGCAGTGGCCCTCGGTGAGCAGCAGCAGGCGCTGGCCGCGCAGGTCGTCCTTGCTCATGGGGCGGGCGGGGCTCGTGGTGGAGGGCCTGGCGGTGCCGGCCGCGCCGGAGTCGTGGTTCTTGGGCTCGGCGCACCAGAACGGGTCGTCGAAGAGGGGCAGGGCGGCGAGGCGGTCGTCGGGGATCGGCAGGGCGACG
>CAXUBM010000297.1:0-3233 GCA_964249235.1 uncultured Acetobacteraceae bacterium
CTATCACAGCAACCGCGCGGTGGGCCTGCGCATCCGTGATCGACTGGCCCGGATCGACCCGGCGACGGTTGCCGCGCCGGCGTCTCGCCGGTCGGCCGCGTCACGGGGCTAGAGCGCCCCGCGCCGCCGCGATCAGGCGTAGCGGTAGGGACCGCCGCGCTCGATGGCGCGCCGCCACGCCGGCCGCGCATGGATCCGCCCCAGCCACGCCTCGACATTCGGACAGCCACGCAGGACGCCCCGCGCCGCGGCGGTCTCCAGCGGAAAGCTCATCATGATGTCCGCCGCCGTCAGCATCTCCCCGGCCAGGAACGGCCCCGACGCCAGCGCCCGCTCGGCGGCCGCGAACTGTTCGCGCAACCTCGGTTCCAGGAACCGCGACCGCACCTGCCCCGCGATCCCCTTCGCCACCGGCCGCACGAAGAACGGCGTCTCACGCCCCGACAACCGCTCGAAGACGAGCCCGATGAGCAGCAGCGGCATCAACGATCCCTCGGCCGCGTGCGCGAACACCCGCGCCCTGATCCATGCCTCGCTGCCCACCGGCGCCTGCAGACGGCCTTGCCCGTGCTGCTCGAGCAGCCAATCCGCCACCGCTCCCGACTCGGAGATCGTGTGGCTCCCGTCCTGCAGGATCGGCGCATGGCCGATCCCGTCGACCTCGCGCAGCGACTTCGGCGCGAACATCGTCCGCGGGTCCCGCTCGTAGCGCCGCACGTCGTACGGCACCTCGAGCTCCTCCAGCAGCCACAGGATCCGCTGCGACCGGCTGTCGTTCAGGTGGTGGATCGTGATCATCGGCCAACATCCGCCGTGCAAGTCGGGCAAGCAAGATCGAGGCTCTGCCCCGAGCCCCGCCAGGGGCCGGGCCCCTGGACCGCCTCTGTGTGCTAACCCCGCCCGATGACTCGCATCTTTCGCGTCACCGCCGGCAATTGCCTCGAGATGTACGACTTCTTCCTCTTCGGGCTCTACGCCGGCCCCATCTCGCGCGCCTTCTTCCCGACCAAGGACGCCACCTCCTCCCTCCTCCTCGCCTTCACCGTCTTCGGGGCCGGCTTCCTGATGCGCCCGCTCGGCGCCGTCCTGCTCGGCGGCTTCGTCGACCGGGTGGGCCGCCGACGCGGCCTGATCGTCACCCTGTCGATCATGGCCAGCGGCACGATCCTCGTCGCCTTCGTTCCCGGCTACGGCACCATCGGCCTCGCCGCTCCGCTCCTGGTCCTGCTCGGCCGGCTCCTTCAGGGCTTCTCCGCCGGCGTCGAGCTCGGCGGCGTCTCCGTCTACCTCGCCGAGATCGCCCCGCCTGGCCGCGCCGGCTTCACGGTCGCCTGGCAGTCCGCCAGCCAGCAGGTCGCCATCATCGCCGCCGCGCTGATCGGCGACGCGCTGTCGCGCACGCTCGCCCCCGCCGCCCTGGCCGACTGGGGCTGGCGCATTCCCTTCGTGATCGGCTGCCTGATCGTGCCGCTGATCATCTGGCTGCGCCGGTCCCTGCCCGAGACCGAGGCGTTCCTGAGCCAGACCCGTCATCCCGGCCTGGCCGAAACCGCCGCCGGGCTTGCCCGCCACTGGCGGATCGTCGGCACCGGCCTGCTCCTGGTCGTCACCACCACGGTGTCGTTCTACATGATCACCGTCTACACCCCCACCTTCGCCCACCAGGTGCTGCATCTCTCGAGCCGCGCGGCGCTGGGCGCGACGATCGCCATCGGTGTGTCCAACCTGTTCTGGCTGCCGATCATGGGCGCCCTGTCCGATCGCATCGGGCGGCTGCCGATCCTGGTTGCCGCCTCGGCCCTGCTCGCCGTCACCGCCTATCCGGTGCTCACGCACCTGGTCGCGCACCCGTCGCTGGCGCTGCTGGTCGCAACCCTGCTGTGGCTTTCCTTTCTCTACGCCAGCTACAACGGCGCCATGGTGGTCACACTGACGGAGATCGTGCCGGCCAGCGCCCGCACGTCTGGATTCTCGCTGGCCTACGCCACCGCCACAGCGCTCTCCGGCGGCCTCACGCCGCTGATCTGCACGGAACTGGTCCGCGCCACCGGCAACCGCGCCACCCCCGGCCTGTGGCTGACCGCCGCCGCGCTGTGCGGCCTGGCCGCCAGCCTCAATCTCGCGAGGCGTCCCGCATGAAGTCTCTCGTCGCCGCGCTTGCCCTGCTGCCCACGCTGGCGCACGCCGACCCGGTGCGGGTCCTCTATGCCGGCTCCCTCGTCAGCTTGATGGAACGCGGCATCGGCCCCGCCTTCGACCATCCAGGCGAGGCCTTCGAGGGCTTCCCCGGCGGCTCCAAGGCGCTCGTCAACCAGATCACCGCCGGCCTGCGCCCCGCCGACGTCTTCATCAGCGCCAACCCCGCGCTGAACGCCCGGCTCGGATCGCGTGTGCGCTGGTACGTGACCTTCGCCCGCTCGCCCCTGGTCATCGGCTACGACCCTGCCAGCCGCTTCGCCGCCCGGTTCGCCCACCACCCCTGGTACGAAGTGCTCGCGCAGCCAGGCATACGCATCGGCCGTACCGACCCGGCGCTCGACCCCAAGGGCGTGCTGACCATCGAGCTGCTGACCCGCACCGAACAAGCCGAGCACCACCCCGGCCTCGCCGCCACGATCCTCGCCCATGGCGAGATCCTTCCCGAGGAAACCCTCGTCGGCCGTCTCCAGTCGGGCGAACTCGATGCCGGCTTTTTCTACTCCACCGAGACCGCCGACCTGCGCATCCCGTCCATCACCGTCGCCCCCGACGTGGCTCTCGAGGCAACCTACTCCGCCGCGATCCTGGCCGACGCCGCCAATGCCACCGGTGCCGCCGGCTTCGTCGCCTTCCTGCTCGGCCCCAAGGGTCAGGCCCTGATGCGCGCGCATGGCCTCGTCGCCACCACGCCCGAACTCTCCGGCGACCGGCAAGCCGTGCCCGCTGCCGTCGCGGCCGCCCTGCACGCCGGACGATGAGCGGGGCGGCGCGGCCCGTCCCGCTCCTGGCCGCCCTCCTCGCCCTCTACCTCGTCGCTCCCTTCCTCGCCGGCCTCCTCCGCCTCTCCGCCGCCGACTGGCCCGCCGCCGATTGGCGCGGCATCGGCGAGGCGACCGCGGTCTCGCTGACCACGGCCACGATCGCCACCACCGCGATCGCGCTGACCGGTATCCCGCTCGGCTTCCGCCTCGCCCGCACCAGACGCCGCGCGCTCGCCGCCGCCCTCGGCTTCGTCGTCCAGCTTCCGCTCGCCC
>CAXUBM010000298.1:0-3232 GCA_964249235.1 uncultured Acetobacteraceae bacterium
GGAAAGCGACAGCCTGCGGGTGATGGTCTACCGGGGCGTGGACCCGTCGATGAAGGACCATCTGTCGGACCATTGTCCGGTGTCGCTGCGTTTTCGGCTTCCGGTGGGCGGCGGTGGAACCGTGGCGGGCGGCAGTCGCTAAGCCCTGCGAGCCGGACGGAGAGAGACTTGATCACGACATCGACGATGCGCGTGCGGGAGGGTTCGCCCAATCCGCGCGGTGCCACATGGAACGGGCTGGGCGTAAACTTCGCGCTGTTCTCGGCCAATGCGACCAAAGTCGAGCTGTGCCTGTTCGACGATGCGGGCGAGACCGAGGTCGCGCGGGTGCCGCTGCCCGAGTACACCAACGAGGTGTGGCACGGGTTTCTGCCCGACGCGCGCCCGGGAACGGTCTATGCGTACCGGGTGCATGGGCCCTACGAGCCGGAGAACGGGCACCGGTTCAACCCGAACAAGCTGGTCACCGATCCCTATGCGAAGGCGATCGTCGGGCAGATCGAGTGGGGGCCGGAGCTGTTCGGCTATACGCTCGGGCACCGCGACGCGGACCTGAGCTTCGACGAGCGGGACAGCGCGCACCTGATGCCGAAATGCCGGGTGGTGGATCCCTCGTTCACCTGGGGCGACGACCGGCGCCCGAACGTGCCTTGGGAACGCACGGTCCTTTATGAAGCGCATGTCCGCGGCATCACCAAGCAGCACCCAGCGGTGCCGGAGCATCTGCGCGGCACCTATCGCGGCCTGGTCGAGCCGGCGGTGCTCGAGCACATCAAGCGGATCGGGGTGACGAGCGTCGAGCTGCTGCCGGTGCACATGTTCGCCGACGACAGTTACCTGGTCGAGAAGGGGCTGAAGAACTACTGGGGCTACTCGACGATGCAGTTCTTCGCGCCGGCGCGACGCTACGCGGCGGTGCAGGATCTCGCCTTCTCAGAGTTCAAGGAGATGGTGGCGCGGCTGCACGAGGCGGGGCTCGAGCTGATCCTCGACGTGGTCTACAACCACACCTGCGAGGGCAACGAGCTGGGGCCGACGATCTCGTTCAAGGGGATCGACAATGCCAGCTACTACCGGCTGCTGCCGGACCAGCCTCGCTACTACATCAACGACACCGGGACCGGGAACACGGTCAACCTGTCGCACCCGCGGGTGATCCAGATGGTGACCGACAGCCTGCGCTACTGGGCGAGCGAGATGCATGTCGACGGGTTCCGGTTCGATCTTGGCACCATCCTGGCGCGCGAGCCCTATGGATTCGACCAGCAAAGCGGATTCCTGCGCGCGGTGGGGCAGGATCCGGTGTTGAGCGACCTCAAGATGATCGCCGAGCCCTGGGACTGCGGGCCCGGCGGGTATCAGGTGGGCGGGTTTCCGCCGGGCTGGGCGGAGTGGAACGACCGGTTCCGCGACACGATACGCTCGTTCTGGAAAGGCGAGGAAGGCAAACTGCCCGACTTCGCGACTCGTTTGACGGGCAGTGCGGACTTCTTCAATCATCGCGGCAGGCCGGCGTGGGCGAGCGTGAACTTCATCACCGCGCATGACGGGTTCACGCTCAATGACGTCGTGAGCTACAACGAAAAGCACAACGACGCCAACGGCGAGGACAACCGCGACGGGTCCGACGACAACCATTCGTGGAACTGCGGCGTCGAGGGGCCGACGACTGATCCCGAGATCGAGGCGCTGCGGTCGAGGCAGATGCGCAACATGCTGGCGAGCCTGTTCCTGGCGCGGGGCATGCCGATGCTGCTTGCCGGCGACGAGTTCGCGCGCACCCAAGACGGCAACAACAATGCCTACTGCCAGGACAGCGAAATCTCCTGGTTCGACTGGGAGATCAAGGACAAGGGGCGCAAGCAGATCGAGTTCGTTGCCAAGCTGGCAGCGCTTCGGCGGCGGGCGCGGGTGCTGCACCGCTCGCGCTGGCTGACGGCGCGCTACGACGAAGAGCTCGACATCAAGGACGTGACCTGGCTGGTTCCGAACGGCGAGGAGATGAGCGAGGAGCATTGGAGCGACGGCAACGCGCGCTCGCTCGCCGTTCTGCTCGACGGGCGGGCGCGAGAGACCGGAATCACGCGGCGCGGCGAGGACGCGACCGTGCTGATCCTGATCAACGCGCACTACGAGCCCGTGCCGTTCACGCTGCCGAGCGCCACCGGCGGGCGGCGGTGGACGTGCGTGATCGACACCAACGACCCGGACGGCGACGAGGGCCGGCCGTTCGGGTTCGGGGCGGAGCACGAGCTGGGCGGACGGTCGTTGCAGGTGCTGGAGCTCGAGCGCGACGAAAGCTACGCCACCGCGCGGCCGGTGCGGGCGGCGGAATGAACGAACTCTCGGTGGCCGACGTGATGACGCGTTACGTCGAGTTCCTCGACGCGGACTCCACGGTCAAGGAGGCGGCGGTGATGATGGGCGAGCTCGACGTGGGCGCGCTGCCGGTCGGCGGACCGGACGGACTGGTGGGAGTGGTGACGGACCGGGACATCCTCTACCGGGTGACCGCGTCGGGACTGCCGGCGGAGACCAGGGTCATGGACGTGCTGTCGAGACCGGCGGTGACCTGCCGTGAGCACGACACGGTGCGGACCGCGATGGACCTGATGGCGGCGCACCACATCCGAAGGTTGGGGGTGCTCGACGCGCAAGGTGGCGTGTCGGGATGGGTCACCTTGGCCGACCTGTCGCGCAAGCTGCTGGTGGAGAGCGACGCGCTGCAGGAAACGTTGCGGGCGGCGGGAGCACGCTGAGGCTCCCGCCCGGGAGGAGCCCCGACCTCAGTCGTCGATGTCGTAGTTGGGGTGGGCGACGCGCGCGGCGAAGTCGCTCGGCGGGCGCACCGATGTCTCGCCGGGGTAGGGACGTTTGAAGTCGGTGGCGGCATACCAGTCGTAATGGTTGAGCGTGTAGGGGTCGACGGAGTCGGCCTTGTCCGTCTTGCCGGCGAACATCTTGAGTTTCATCTTCGCCCACGCGGTTCTCAGGGTGGCGGTCATCGAGCCGTCGTTCAGCGCCTGGCTCGAGGCGACTCCCTGGTTGAGCGGCACGATGTTGGGCAGGTGCGTCCACGGCGCGTCGTTGGGCGTGTTGGTGAAATCGGTGAACATCGGGGTGGCGAGCAGGTCGAACTGGTTCATCGGCGGCAGGCCGAGGATCTGCTCGATCGTGCGGGTCATGTTGACCTGGGTGTAGGTCGTGTGGTCGGTCGGGCCGTACTGGACCG
>CAXUBM010000299.1:0-3232 GCA_964249235.1 uncultured Acetobacteraceae bacterium
GGGCCGTATCTGGTGCCGGGGCGGGGCGCGGGGGCTTGGCCGGCGAAGCGGGCGGCGGAGCGGGCGTCGAGGATGATCGTCTCGCCCGCGGCGAGACGCTCGATGTCGCCGAGGCCGGCGAGCATGGAGAAGCGGGGACGGGGCAGGAAGGCGGCCGGCTCGGCCGCCACCGACGGACCGCTCTCGATCGCGCCGCCCGCTTCGCGCCATGCGGGCAGGCCGCCGTCGAGCACATGCACGCGGTCATGGCCGAACAGCCGGAAGAGGAACCAGGCGCGCGGCGCCGCGAACAGCGAGCGGCTTTCGTAGAGCACGACGACGCTGCGGTGGCCGACGCCCAACTCGCCGGCCAGGCGCGCGAAGCGGGCCGGCGACGGCACCGTGTGCGGCAGATCGGCGTCCGGGTCGGCGAACGCCTCGAGGTCGAGAAAGCGCGCGCCTCTCACGTGGGCGGCGCGAAAGGCCTCGTTCGGGTCGTATCCTTCGCCGGGCAGTGCCGCGCTCGCGTCGCAGATCACCACGCCAGGATGGTCGAGATGTGCCTTCAGCCAGTCGGTGTCGACGAGCGCGCCGGCGCTCACGCCGTGGCGTGCTCGCCGACATGGGCGGTGATCAGGCGGCGCAGGATCGAGGTGCCCTCGGCGCCCTTGATCGAGGTTTTCCAGAGCTGCTCGGCGACGCGCTGGTGCGCGGCGACCGCCTCGGCGGCGCCGGTGACGATGGCGATGCCGGTCTGGCGCAGCAGCGACGGGTTGGGTCGGAATGGGTTGACGGCGAGCATCGAGCGGTCGCGCTGGCGCATGATGCGGAAGGAGCCGGTGTTGTCGTTCTGGCGCAGCAGACCGACCTGGAAGCCCATCGGCGGGGTTTCGAGCAGGTTGGCCAGGCGCTCGATCTCGGCCACCGCGGCATCGCGGCAGCGACGCTCCAGGGCGGCGTCGGCATGCAGATCCTGCACGATGCCGGGCCTGAGCATGCGCTCGACCGCGTCCACGGAGACGAGCGCGATGATGGTCGGCTGTCGCTGCTCGTAGTTGCGGCGGCGCTCCTCCAGCGAGGTCAGCGTCGAGTCGCACAGGATCGCCAGGCCCGGGTCCTGGTCGGCGTGGATGTCGACGTAGCGGCGCATGGTATCGGCGATCGTCTGGTGATAGGCGTCCGACGTGCCGAGATAGGAGCCGTCGCCGCCGATCTCGAGAATGGTGTCGGTGGTCTCCTCGATCTGGCGCAGGCGTTCGAAGAAGGCGGGCTGACGCTGGTAGTATTCGACGCCGATGCCGAGCAGGGACAGCGGCGAGACCTTGAGCAGCTCGGCCAAGCGCTGGACGGTGTCGAGCTTGATCACCTCGCCCTTTTCATAGCGGTACAGCGCCGCGCGCGAGATGCCGAGCCGTTGCGCGATCTCGTCGGCCTTGAGGCCCGATTCCAGCCTGAACGCCTTGAGCTGATGGCCGATGTCGGTCAAACGCATGGAGTCTTTTTCGCCTCTCCTCTACCCGCAGCGGACGCCGGCCGGCGTCATGGTGCGGGTCTCCGGCCAGGTAGTCGGTCCGTATCCTGTCGTTCGCGAAACGTATGCATCGCTCTAACCAACATGAAATGACGGATTCCGAGATGGCTGGCAAGCAATGAACGAGGTGCGGCGCAATGCCCCGGGGGCGCTCGCCCCGGTCGAGACGCGGCTCGTCACCGTGCTGAGCTGGAACCTGCTGCACGGCGAGGGAGCGACGGTGTCGGACGTGGTACGGCTGCTGCGCCTCTTCGCGCCCGACATCCTGCTGATGCAGGAGGCGACCGAGCAGATCGACACGCTGCCCGGCCTGCTGGGCGGCGACTACCTGCGCACGCCGCTGCCGGGGCGGCGGCACGGGGTGGCGAGCTGGAGCAGGGACGGGTTTGCGGGGACGCCGCTGGTGTTGGCGCTGCCGGCGGGCGCGATCGTGCGCCGGGTGTGCCATCTCGTGCCGCTGCATGGCTGTTCGCTGGCCAACGTGCATCTGTCGCACGGGCAGGTCCTCAACCGCCGGCAGCTCCGCGCGGTGAGCGAGTGCCTGCCGGCGCACGCCGCCATCCTCGGCGACTTCAATCTGGTGGGCCCGGTGCTGCTGCCGCATTTCCGCGACGTGGGGCCGCGCTCGCCCACCCACCGGATGGGCGAGATGCTGCCGCTGCGGATCGACCGGTGCCTGGTGCGCGGGCTGGCGTGCGAGGCGGCCTTCCGGCTGCCGCGGGTGCGCTCGGATCACCATCCGATCCTGGTGCGGCTGCGGATGCCGCAAGGCTGACGCCGCTGGCCCCGCTACAGGTAGGGCAGCAGCAACCGCATCGACGCGTCCAGCAGCCGGACCGGCAGGCGCCGCTCATCGAGGTCTCGGCTGGTCAGCGGACGGCCTTTGCGGGCCTCGATCATCGCGTCGATGCGGCGGGCGAGCGCTTCGTCGTAGACCTCGACGTTGAGTTCGAAATTCAGGCGCAGGCTGCGCATGTCCCAGTTGGCGCTGCCGATGGTCGACCAGAGGCGGTCGACCATCATCAGCTTGGTGTGGTCGAAAGGCGGCGGATTGAACCAGATCCGCACGCCCTCGGCGAGCAGCGGGCCGACATGGGCGCGCGTCGCCCAGTCGACGAAGCGGTGATTGCTGCGCTCGGGGATGACGATGTCGACCGCGACGCCGCGCGCGGCGGCGAGCCCGAGCGCGGTGAGCAGCCGGTCCTCGGGCAGGAAGTAGGGGGTGACGATCGCGACCCGCTCGCGCGCGGTGGACACCGCCTGCAGCATCAGGAACTCGATCTTCTCGATGTCGCTGTCCGGGCCCGAGGTCGCGACCCGGGCGTGGGCGCGACCGCTGCCGGTGTTGGGCGGGATCCATTCGGCGGCGTCGAGCTCCTCGGCGGTGGTGAACGTCCAGTCGCGCATGAATGCGTCCGACAATTGCGCGACCACCGGTCCGCTGAGGGCGAAATGGGTGTCGCGCACCGGGTGGCGCGGCTGCGAGGCGAGCACGTTCCCGTCGGCGATGTTCATGCCGCCGGTGAAGCCGCGGACGCCGTCGACGACGAGGACCTTCTTGTGCGTGCGCAGGTTCAGGAACGGCATCCGCCAGGGCAGGAAGGAGTGCATGAAGCGGCCGGTGGGCACGCCGGCGCGGCGCAGCGCGCGCGCGGTGCCGGAGAAGAGGTAGCCGCTGCCGACGCCGTCGAACAGCACCCGCACCCGAACGCCGCGGCCGAA
>CAXUBM010000300.1:0-3224 GCA_964249235.1 uncultured Acetobacteraceae bacterium
GCGCGGACCTGGTGGCGCGAACGGCGCCGCCACGGACGCGGCGGACCAGGTCGGGATGCAGCGCGCAGAAGCCGTCGAGCGCCGAGGCGGCGAAGGTTTCGGGATCGTCGATGATGCGCGTCATGGTCCGTTCCTCGCCCTGCGTTTGCCGCAGCGACCGCCGGTCAGGTGGCGATCGCTTCCAGGTCTTGTCCGGGTGGTATGTCGCGAAGCAGGAGCGTGGTCCAGAGGCCGAGCGCGCCGGCGACGGCCACGATCAGCCAGGTGGTGTTGCCGCCGAGCGCGCCGATCAGGCTGGTCCAGATGGCGGTGCCGATGATGAAACCGAGCACCTGCATGGCGCCGAGGAAGCCGATGGCGGTGCCGCGGACGCGGGTGGGGAAGCTCTCGCCCTGGTAGGCGTAGCCGGCGCCGGACCAGGTGCCGTTGGTGGCCTGGTAGATGAAGAAATAGACGATCTCCACGGCGACGGTGCCGTGGGTGAAGAGGATGGCGAGGTTGAGCGGCGCGGTCAGGACGCCGGTGACGATCAGGATCTGGCGCCTGCCGAAGATCTCGCCGAGCCAGCCGCCGAGAATGTAGAAGAAGAAGCCGATGCCGCCGCAGACGAAGAGCAGCCCGCTCGCCTCGGTGTCGGTCAGCGCCTTGGTGGTGGTGAGCCAGGTGGTGATGTAGAAGTTCGTGGCGACGTAGGACACCGAATAGAACAGCCAGACGATGGTCAGGCGGATCGCCTGGCGCCGGATCTCGGGCACGTCGCGCGAGAAGAGCTGGCCGACGGTGACCCGGTCGAGCTGCTCGACATCGACGTCGTGCTCGGCCAGCAGCCGTTCGAGCTGCGCGCGGTCGCCCTGCCGATGGGCGGCGCGGACGCGCTGGAGGTGCTCGAAGCGTTCGGACTCGTGGATGAAGAGGCGGCCGACGATCACGGCGACGATGGGCAGGACGCCGAGCAGGAAGACGACGCGCCAGCCCCAATGGCCGAAGGCGAGAAAGACGCCGGCGGCGAGGAAGACGCCGAGCGGCCAGCCGCCCTGCACCACCGAGTAGAGGAGGCCGCGCCAGCGGGCGGGCACCTGCTCGTTGACGATGGTGATGGAGACGGCGAGTTCCGAAAAGGCGAGGCCGGAGGCGAGTGCGCGCACCAGGGCGAGCTGCCAGTAGTTCTGCACGAAGTAGGTCAGGCCGGTGAAGAGGGCGGCGAAGGTCAGGCAGAGCATCCAGATCAGGCGGCGGCCGTAACGGTCCATGGCGGCGCCGACGAAGATCGTCAGCGTGAACTGGGCGAGGTAGACGATCGTGCCGAGCAGACCGACCAGCGTCGGCGACAGGTGCAGGTCGCGGGAGATCTGCGGCAGGGCGAGGACGAGCAGGTTGAGGTCGTAGGAGGCGAGCGCCCAGCCCGCCGTCGCCATGACGACGAGGTAGACGACGTAGTTGGTGGGACGTGCGGCCCCCCCGATCGTGGTGGCGCTCGCCATGCCGCGGTCAGCGCGGCAGGAAGCGGCGGATATAGTCCCTGTTCATCGCCGAGACGCTGAGGCCGTCGCCGCCGTAGTGCTCGACGAGGAAGGGGCTGTGGAAGCCGTGCTCCAGGGCGAGCTTGATGGCGACGCGGTAGCTGATGACGCCCAGCTCCAACGGCGCCGGGGCGGTGACGACAAGACCGGTGGTCTCGTCCTCGGTGCGGAAATAGTTCTTGGCGTGCCAGTATTTCGCATAAGGGGCGACCTTGCGCATCATCGACAGCCAGTGCTCCACCGGGCGGTGCATGCGCACGAGGTTGCCGAGGTCGGCGTTGATGCCGACATTGGCGCGGTCGACGTCGGTGACGAAACGGACCGCGCTGTCGGCGGTGCCGAGATAGGTGTCCTCGTACATTTCGAGGCCGATCTCGAGGCCGAGGTCGCCCGCGTGGTCGGCGAGTTCCTGGATGCGGGTGACGGCCTTCTGCCAGACCGACCTGTCGTCGGGGTTGACCGGGCCCTGGGCGGTCCAGAACCACAGCGCCCGCTTCTGGGCGTCGTTGAGCGCCTCGAGGAAGCCGAAGGACACCGCCACGGCGCCGACGGTCGCGGCGGTGTCGATGACTCGGTGGCCGTAGGCGAGGTACTCGTCGCCGTGGACGGGGTCGATCGGGCTGCGGCGGGCGGTGCTGATGGCGGGGATGGTCAGGCCGGCGTCGCGGCAGCAGGACATGAATTCGTCCAGGCGCGAGGGTTCGAGGTCGGCGAGGCGGATCCAGCTGTCGGTGGGGTCGAGTTCGGTGAAGCCGACCTCGGCGACGTCGGCCAGCGTGGCGGCCCAGGCTTCGGGCGGCTGGTCCTGGACGGAGCTGCCGTCGGGCAGCGTGTTGCTGTACTGGATCATGGCGGCGGCGATGGGCCAGTTGTCGCGGGTGTAGTGGCGGTCGGGCATGTGGTTCTCCTCGTTCCGGGGCTCCGCCCCTGGCCCTGCTCTACCGGCGCAGCTCGTCGTCGATGTGGGCCTGGATGATATCCTCGAACCTCGTCTCGGCGGTGAAGCCGAGCTCCTCGGCGCGGGAGGCGTCCAGCGCCTGCACCCAGCCGTCGACGATGCGGCGGATGGTCTCGTTGGGCTCGCGGCGGATCAGGCGGACGGCGTCCTCGCCGGCGACGTGGCGGAGCGCCTCGATCTGCTCGCCGACGGTGACGGCGAGGCCGGGCATGGAGAGGTTGGGGCGGTTGCGCAGGCGGGCGGTGTCGAGGGTGGCGGCGTGGAGAATGAAGCCGACCGCCGAGCGCGGACTGGTCATCCAGTGGCGGACGCTGTCCTCGACGGGGAGGATCGCCTCCTGGCCGGCGAGGGGCTCGCGGATGATGCCGGAGAAGAAGCCCGAGGCGGCGAGGTTGGGCTTGCCGGGGCGGACGACCACCGTGGGCAGGCGGATGCCCACCGCGTCGATGATGCCCCTGCGGGCGTAGTCGGCGAGCAGGAGCTCGCCCATCGCCTTCTGGGCGCCGTAGCTGGTCTGGGGGGTGGGGCGGAAGTCCTCGGGGACGGTGGCGGGGAGGTCGCCGCCGAAGACGGCGATCGAGGAGGAGAACACGACGCGGGGCTTGTAGGCGCCCGAGACCGCGTCGGGATGGGTGCGGATGGCGTCGAGCAGCAGGCGGGTGCCGTCGAGGTTGATGCGATAGCCTTTCTCGAGGTCGGCCTCGGCTTCGCCGGAGACGATGGCGGCGAGGTGGACGATCAGGTCG
>CAXUBM010000301.1:0-3218 GCA_964249235.1 uncultured Acetobacteraceae bacterium
CAGCGACACGAAAGAGTGACCACGCGTTCCGACTGCAAAACAGCCGCCGGATCGTAATTGATCCAGGCAATCCGGAAGAACACCCGATGAATGTGATCTGGCTTCTGGCAATTTTCACGCTGCTCGCCGTCGGCGGCGTCGGCGGCTACATGTTCCTGTCGCACCGCCGCCTCGAGAAGCACGGCGGCCAGGCGAAGGGAATCGGCGGCGTCAACGATCCGATGTCGGGCGCGCGACCCCTCGATCGCAGTCCGGAAGACATGGCCGACGCGGTCAGAAGCAAGGAATAGCGGCACGCCCGAGGGGGCGGGCCGATCGCGAAGCACGTTCACGTGAGGGGATCGATCCCCTGGGCGGCGTTAACTTCCAGTTGTACGCCTCCGGGCAAAGTCGATCCATGCCCCAAGGCTCCCTCGAACGCGACGACTTTGCGCAAGGCTGGTCGGCGGCCCAGGCCGACCTGGGCCTGAGCGCCAACCCGAACGGCATCGGTTCGCAGGCGCGCATCGAGTGGCTGCGCGGCTGGGTGTCGTTCTTTGCGCCCGAGGAACGCCCCGACGACAGGTCGGCCCCGCGCTCGGCCATGCGCGCCTCGTCCGCCGCCGGTCGGGGCTGACCAGGAACCATCGCGCACCGTGCTGGTTCGGGCCGGCGTGCCCAGCGACACCACCGAGGCCCGCTACCGGCCCACACCTCTCGCGCTCCTCGTCGCGGGCGCGTTCTTCATGGAGTTCCTCGACGGCTCGATCATCGCCACCGCGCTGCCGCGGATGGCGTCGTCGTTGGGCACCGACGCGGTCGCGCTCAACGTCGGCGTCTCGGCCTACCTGCTGACGGTGGCGATCTTCATCCTGCCCAGCGGCTGGGCCGCCGACCGCTTCGGCGTGCGGCGTATCTTCACCACCGCCATCGTCGTCTTCGTCGGCGGCTCGGTGCTCTGCGGCCTGGCCAAGCACGCCGCCGGCTTCGTCGCTGCCCGGATCCTGCAGGGCATCGGCGGCGCGATGATGGTCCCGGTCGGCCGGCTGGCCGTGCTGCGCACCACCCGCAAGGAACACCTGATGGGCGCCATCGCGGTGCTGACCTGGCCCGGACTCGCGGCCCCGATCATCGCGCCGCCGCTCGGCGGCGTGCTCGCCCAATACGCGTCCTGGCGCTGGATCTTCTTCATCAACGTCCCGCTCGGTGCGGCCGGACTGCTGCTGGCATTCCGGCTGGTCCCGCCCGGGCGAGGCGTGCGCCGGCCGTTCGACCTGGCCGGGTTCGTGGCCGGCGCCGTGTCCTGTGCCGCTTCGATGCTGGTGATCGCGCGCCTCGGCGCCCGCGACGCGGCCTGGCCGCTCACGGCGGCGCTGGCTCTGGCGTTCGTCGCCTCCACCGCCTGGCTCGTGCGGCATCTCCGCTCGCATCCGCACCCGCTCGTCGATCCGGGTCCGTTCCAGGTGTCGACCTTCCGCCTGGTCGCGGCGAGCGGCACGGCGATGCGGGCGCTCATCAACACGATGCCGTTCCTGCTGCCGCTCGACTTCGAGCTCGGCTACGGCATGGGTGCCTTCGAGGCCGGCCTGCTGACGCTGGCGCTCTTCGCCGGCAATCTCGGCATGAAGCCTTTCACGTCGGCGATCCTGCGCCGGCTCGGGTTTCGCACGACCATGCTCCTCAACGGCATGGCCCAGGCCGCGACGATGCTGGCCTGCGCCACCCTCCTGTCGCTCGGGCTGGTGCCCCTGACGCTGCTGGTGGTGTTCCTCTCCGGTGCGTCGCGCTCGCTGCATTTCACCGCGCTCAATACGCTCGCCTTCGCCGACGTGCCCGAGCGCTGGATGGCGCCGGCCAACACCGTCTTCAGCGTCGCCTTCCAGCTCGGCAACGGCTTCGGGATCGCGTTGGCGGCACTCGCGCTGCGCCTGGCGACCGGCTCGTCGCCCCAGGGTCACGCCCCCTTCGACACCGCCTTCGTCGCTCTGGCCGCGGTGACGGCGCTCGTCGCGCTCGACAGTTTGCGCCTTGCCCGAACCGCCGGCGACCGGGTCGCCCGTCGCGCGCCGGCGTAAAGAGCAGGGCTCCGCCCTGGACCCGCTGGGGTCTCGACCCCAGGCCCCCTCGCTGGACCGGGGGGCGAAGCGCCTTCTATACGCCCAGCGCCGCGCCGTCCTTCCTTGGATCCGATCCCGCCACCAGCGTCCCGCGCGCATGGTCGATCCATATCGCCTGCCCCCCGCCCAGCGGCCCCGCCGGACTGACGAGCTCGTGTCCCAGCGCCGCCAGCTGCCTCCGTATCGAGCCTGGCAGGCTGTCCTCCGCCTCGACCGACCCTCCGAACGCAAACAGCCGCGGCAGATCGAGCGCCTCCTGGATGTCGAGCCCGTAGACCAGGTGGTTGGCAAGGAAGAGCGTCTGCCCCATCGGCTGGAAGTGCCCACCCATGACCCCGAACGGCATGATCGCGCGTCCGCCCTCGGTCAGCATGCCCGGCAGGATGGTGTGCATGGGCCGCTTGCCCGGCGCGATCGCGTTCGGATGCCCGGCCAGGGGGGTGAACCCCAACCCGCGATTGTGCAGCATCACCCCGGAGCCGTGATCGAGGATGCCGCTGCCGAACGACTGGAACAGCGAGTTGATGAACGAGCACGCGTTGCCGTCGCGATCGACGGTGGCGAGATAGACGGTATCGGAATGCGGGGTCTCGACCACGCCGGGCCCGGGCATCGCCGCCAGCGCCCGGTCGTCGCGGATCAGCGCGGCCAGCCCGTCGAGGTAGGCGGGGTCGAGGAGCCGTTCCACCGGCACCGCGGCCTGCGACGGGTCGGCGACGAAGGCGTCGCGGTCGCGATAGACCAGTCGCGCCGCCTCGATGTGCCGGTGCAGCCGGATCGCGGAAAGCGGTCCGCCGGCGCCCGCGCCCAGCCGCTCGAGCACCCCGAGGATCATCAGCACCGCGACGCCCGACCCGTTGGGTGGGCATTGCCAGACCTCGTAGCCGTTCCACCGGGAGCTGATCGGGCCGACGAACTCGGCCGCCTCCAGCCCGTCGGCGAAGTCCTCCTCCGTGTGCAGCCCGCCGCGGCTGCGCAACGTGGCCACCATCCCGGACGCGACCTGGCCCTCGTAGAAGGCGCGCGCCCCGCCCGACGCCACCGCGCGCAGGGTCCCGGCCAGCGCCTCCTGCCGGAACAGGTGGCCGGGCAGCGGCGCCGCACCGCCCGGCAGGAACAGCG
>CAXUBM010000302.1:0-3195 GCA_964249235.1 uncultured Acetobacteraceae bacterium
GGGGCGCGCGCGGGACTCGGGCGAGGCTTCTGACGCACAACGAGGGGGGACGGCCTGGGGCTCCGCCCTGGGACCCCGCCCGGGGGCGTCACCGCTTGGATCCCGGAGTTCGGCCGAAGCCCCCGCGGGGTCCAGGGCAGCGCCCCTGGCCTCAGCTCTCGAGCATGCGCCTGAGCAGATCGACGTCCTCGCCGAAGGCGGCGTCGACGCCCATCAGCTCGGTCACCCGGCTGACGGCGTGCATGACGGTGGTGTGGTCGCGGTTGCCGAACTTGCGGCCGATCTCGGGCAGCGAGCGGCTGGTGAGCTGCTTGGCCAGGTACATCGCGACCTGGCGGGGGCGGGCGACGGCGCGGGCGCGGCGGGCGGAGCCCATGTCGGACAGGCGGATATTGTAGTGCTCGGCGACCTTGCGCTGGATTTCCTCGATCGTCACCCGGCGGTCGTGCGCCTTGAGGATGTCGTGCAGGACCTCCTGCGTCGCCTCCAGGGTGACGGGACGGCCGAACAGATTGGCATGCGCAATCAGACGGTTCAGCGCGCCCTCGAGTTCGCGGATGTTCGAGGTGATCTTGTGGGCGAGGAAGTCGAGGACCCTTGGCGGAACCGCGACGCCGGAACGGTCGGCCTTGGCCTGCAGGATGGAGATCCTGAGCTCGAAGGTGGTCGCGTGCAGGTCGGCGACCATGCCGCAGCCCAGGCGGGTGCGCAGCCGCGCCTCCAGGCCGGACAGGTCGGACGGCGACTTGTCGGCCGAGACCACGATCTGCTTGCCGGCCTCGACGAGCGCGTTGAAGGTGTGGAAGAATTCCTCTTGCGTATTGTCCTTGCCGATCAGGAACTGCAGGTCGTCGACCATCAGGATGTCGACGGATCGGAGCTGTTCCTTGAACTCGATCGTGGACTGGGATCGGATCGCCGAGATGAAGCGGTACATGAACTTCTCGGCCGACATGTAGGCGACCGAGGTTCGGCCGGAGCGCCAAAGGTCGAGGCCGATCGCGTGCATCAGGTGCGTCTTGCCCAGGCCGACGCCGCCATACAGGAAGAGCGGGTTGAAGCCGAAGCTGGACGGGAACTCGGCGACGCGGCGGGCGCAGGCATGCGCGAACTCGTTCGGCTTGCCGACGACGAAACTGTCGAAGGTCAAGCGCGGATCCAGCGGCTGCGTCAGGTCGGATCGCGGATCGTCCGCCGCTCGCATCGTGCGTGGCTGGGAGGCCGGCTCCGAGGCGGCGCCGGCTCCCGGGCCCGATGGCGGATCGGGCTCACGGGCGGCGGTCTGGTCCGAACCGGGGTCCGGTGCCGCGGCGACGCGCACGTCGATCCGGCGTACGCCCGGAAGCTCCGCACGCCACAGCGTGCCGAGCCGGTCGGCATAGTGGCTGTGGACCCAATCGCGCAGGAAGCGCGTCGGCAATGTTAGAGTGACTTCATCGCCGTCGATGCCGGCGAAGCTCATCTGGCGCAGCCACGTCCGGTATTCGACGTCGCCGACGTCGCCCTGGAGGCGGGCACGGACTCGGTCCCAAACCAGGCTGGTGTCCGATCCGGTGGTGGCGATGGCAGGGGAGCGATCGTCCCACTGAGCGCCGTGGCCGTAACTACCCACCGAGCCTCCCTAGTCCGACCCGCTCGCAACCGCCCGGCCAGCTGTTCGCTGTCCCGAAGTTTCGGCCTGCAAACTCAGGATTTCGTTTTGTCACCGGGCCGGCAACCCCCAAATTAGTAGGTCACGTGACCGTCGGAGGCAATCGGAATCTGGGATGAAGGTGCGATACGCTCGTTTCAGAGCTGCATCGCATCGGCGGCCGAGGACGGCGGCACGAACAACGGCGCCGACGTCTCGGACGCACTGCGCGGCGTTCCCGCCAAGCGGGTGGATTCGGAGTGCTCGTTCCCGGCGAGCCCGTCATCGGCTCGCCGCTCGGGGCTCACGCGGGGGCGGAGATCGCCTTGATGCGGGCCGAAAGACGCGACAGCTTGCGCGCCGCCGCGTTAGAGTGAATGACCCCCTTGCCCGCGGCGCGCTGCAGCTCGGGCTGCGCGGCACGCAACGCGGCGGTCGCCAGCTCCTTGTCGCCGCCGGCGATGGCAGCCTCGACCTTCTTGACGAAGGTACGCATGCGCGACTTTCGCGCCACGTTGCGCGCGGTGCGCCGCTCGATCTGCCGTATACGCTTCCGTGCGGAGGGAGTGTTCGCCATGAGGATCCGTATCGAAACCTTGAAATGAGAACGGCCAAGACGGCCGAAGCACGCCGGTGCGGCGACGTCAGGGGGCCAAGTGCCTAATGATCTCGCGGCTGGGTGTCAAGCCGCTCCCGGGTCCATCACCGCTGCGTCAAGCGGCAGAGGAACGTGCTCCGCCCGGACTGGACCAGCCGCTCGATGCCGGGGCAAGGCGAACCCGGACAGCGCTCGCAGCGCTCGCCGGCGCGGCCGTAGACTTTCCAGGCATGCTGGAAATAGCCGAGCTCGCCGCCGGGCTGGACGTAGTCGCGCAAGCTCGAGCCGCCGGCGGCGATGGCGTCGGTGAGCGTCGATTTGATCGAGGCGACCAGTCGGTTGGCACGCACGCGGCTGGCACCGACGTCGCCGGACTGGCGCACGGGCGACAGCCGTGCCCGGAAAAGCGCCTCGCTGACGTAGATGTTGCCCAGGCCGGCAACCAGACGCTGGTCGAGCAGGGCGGCCTTGAGCGGCGTGCGTCTGCCGGCGAGCGTGTGGGCGAGCACGGCGCCGGTGAAGCCCGGCTCCAGCGGCTCGGGGCCGAGGCCACGGAGCAGGTGGTGGCGGTCCTCGTCGGCGGTGGCGAGGAGATCCAGCGCGCCGAAGCGCCGCGGGTCGATCAAGGCGACGCGCCAGCCGTCGTCGGTGAAGAGGCTGGCATGTTCGTGGCGGCCGGTCTCGCCGGCCCCGTCCGTCAGCAGCAGCCGGCCGGACATGCCGAGATGGATGAGCAGGCTGAGGCCGCCGTCGAGACGGGCGAGGATGTACTTGCCGCGGCGCCGCAGGCCGAGCACGCGGCGGCCGGTGATCGAGGCGGCGAGATCGGGCGGGATCGGCCAGCGCAGGTCGGCGCGGTTGACGCTCGCCGACGCGATGCGCCTGCCTTCCAGACGAAGCCGAAGCGCGCGGGTGACGGTCTCGACCTCGGGGAGTTCCGGCATGGGCGCTGTGCGCCGCCCTGTGC
>CAXUBM010000303.1:0-3175 GCA_964249235.1 uncultured Acetobacteraceae bacterium
CACGATGCGGCCGCCGCTGGCAAGGAGGACCATGCGATCGCGGGGGGCGTAGGCGAGGCGCAGGCGGCCGGGAGGTTGGAAGACGGCCACGCCTTCGCTGACGGCGCCGTCGGGCCAGGTCTGCAGGAAGCGGGCGCGCAGGGTGGTCAGGTCGTCGAGCCAGGCCTGGACGCGGGCGACGGCCTGGGCGTCCGCGGGTGCGAGGTCGGACTGGCTGGCGGCGCAGCCGGCGAGACCTGCGAGGCCGCCGAGCAGGAGCGCCCGGCGGCCGGGCGGCGTCACTCGGCGGCGTCTTGCTTGGCGGCCGCCTGGGTGACGGTTTGCTTGGCCGCCGCCTGGGTGGCGGTGGAAACGCCGGCGGGCCGGCCGGAAGGGTCGGCGAGATCGAAGAACGGCCGGTCCTCGCGGGTCAGCCACGGATTGTAGGTGGGGTCGTTGCGGAACAGCGGGCTGTCGCGCCAGCGGTCGAACATGTTCTGCTGCTCGCCGAAGAAGCGCGCCTCGGTCTCGGGGCGCATGTCGCTGCCGCGGCTGAGGCTCTCATGGTGCTCGGCGATGGTCTCGGCGTTCCAGACGATCTTGTAGCCGGCGGCACGGATCTTCAGGCACAGGTCGACGTCGTTGTAGGCGACCTTGAGCTTGTCCTCGTCGAAGCCGCCGACCTTGTCGAAGACGCTGCGCCGGACGAGCATCATCGCCGCCGTGACGGCGGTGAACTCCTGGCTCAGGCGGGCGCGGCCGATGAAGCCGTAATCGTCGGCGGGGATGCCGGCATGCATGTGGGCGGCGACGCCGTGCACGCCGACCAGCACGCCGGCGTGCTGAACACCGCCCTGCGGGTAGAGGAGCTTGGCGCCGACGGCGGCGACCTTCGGGTCGGACGTCTCGCCGAGCATGCGTCGCAGCCATCGCGGGTCGTCGATGAAGACGTCGTTGTTGAGGAAGACGATGTACTCGGCCTCGGTGGCGGCGACGGCGAGGTTGTTCAGGCGCGAGTAGTTGAAATCCTCCTCGACGAGGAGCACCCGCACCCGCGGCATCGCCTCGACCTCGTCGCGGAAGTCGCGCGCCTCGGTGGTGGTCGACCAATTGTCGACCAGGATGACCTCGTAGTTTTCCCAGGCGGTGTTCTCGAGCAGCATGTTGAGGCAGTTGCGGGTGGTGTCGATCGCATCCTTGTAGGGGATGACGATGGCGACCGACGGCGTCCCCACCGGCTCGAAATCGACGCCGTAGATGGTCAGGTTGTTGATCGAGGCGACCTTGGCCTCGCGGCCCATGCGGGTGAGGTGGTCGGTGACCGCGTTGACGCCGGCCTGCACGGCGTAGCCCTTGTTGGAGATGTCGGACGCGGTGGAATTGGGCGTCTTGCGCCAGTGGTAGAGCATCTCGGCGACGTGGTGGATCCGGTCGTGCGGGATCGTCTCGGAGATGCGCAGGATGTAGTCGTGGTCCTGGGCGCCGTCGTAGTCGGAGCGCAGCAGGCCGACCTTCTTGATCACCTTGGCGTTGACGACCAGGAGGTGACAGACATAGTTGCAGCCCAGCATGTAACGGTAGTTCCAGTCGGGCTTGAAGTTCGGCTCCTGGAAGTATCCGGCGCTGTCGACCTTGTCCTCGTCGGAGTAGAGCATCATCGCGCCGTTCTGGCGGGCGGCGCGCATCATCACTTCCAGCGCCACGTCGACGAGGACGTCGTCATGGTCGAAGAAGACGATCCAGTCGCCGCGGGCGGCCTCGATGGCGACGTTGGTGGCCTTGGCGATGCCGACATTCTTCATCCGGCGGATGCAGCGCACGCGGCTGTCGGCCTCGGCGAACTCGTCCATGCGGCGGGAGATCTCGGGCGCCTTGCCGCCGTCGTCGACGATGATCAGCTCCCAGTTCTGGTAGGTCTGGTAGAGCACGCTCTCGACGGCGGCGACGAAGTCGCTCATCAGCGGCTTGTAGGTGGGCAGCAGGACCGACAGCAGCGGCTCGGCGGGGGTCTTGCCGCGGACGCGGTCCTTCTGGCGGGCCTGGGCGGTGCGGGCGCGCAGGTGGTTGTAGTAGGAGCGCGCCCAGCGGTCGTAGTCGTCGATGTTGTAGCCCGACTGCGGGATGATCTCGTTGATTTCGCGCCGCAACGACGTCAGGTCGCGCATCAGCTCGCGATGCAGCGTGTCGACGCGGTGGGAGATGTCGAGCAGGCGCCCCTCGAGATGGTCGTCGACGACGCTGGTGGTGAACGGCGAATTGTCGAGCTCGGTGCCGTCGGGGATGACGAAGAAGCGGAAGGTCTGCGGGTAGGCCTTGCGATACTGGATCGGCACCCGGAACTCGAAACCGCAGCTGGCGTCGCAGCCGAGCGCGGAGGCGACGTCGAGGCGGAAACGGTCGGCGATCGTCTGGCCGACCGGCACGCCGTTGCAGGTGATGCGGATGTGGCAGCCGCCGGTGCCCTTGTCCTGGCGGCCGACGCGGCGCAGCACCCAGCCGCGCAGCGCGCCGCGGCTGTAGCTGTCGACGTTGCCCGAGATGGTGACCGTCGGGTAGCCGCTGAAATGATGGGCGTCGAGGAGGTCGGCGACCCCGCCCTCGCCGATATGGGCGACCAGCGTGCGGTCGGGCAGCATGAAGCTGATCCGGTGCGCAACGCCGTCGAGATAGGCGTCGGGCACGTCGTAGGAAAAGCCGACCCGCCCGCTCGGGTGCTGCAGGATGGCGCGCACGTCATCGCGGCTGTCGTCGGCGAGGATCCGCGTGACCTCCTCGCCGTCGATGGTCACGATCAGCTCGACGGGATCGTCCGGGTTGGCGACGTCCATGACCCAGCCCTGGGCGTGCCCGCCCTCGAACCGGTCGAAATAGCCCCTGAACACCGATTGGCTGGCCAGGGCGGGCAGGCTGGACGTGTCAGGCATCGACCCCTCTTTCGGGCAGGAAAGCCCCTTGTCCCGACCCCGCTTCGAGAACGACGCGCCCCCCAGCTGTTTGATGGGCGGACGTTCCGCCGGATGGGCGCCAACTACAATGAAACTCCACTCTACCTCAAGCCAGCAGTGTTTGCGCGGCTTGCAGCGTGTTGCGAAGCAGGCAGGCCACCGTCATCGGCCCCACGCCACCCGGAACCGGCGTGATCGCGCCGGCGATGCCGAGCGCCTCGGCGAAGGCGACGTCGCCGACCAGCCGGCTC
>CAXUBM010000304.1:0-3164 GCA_964249235.1 uncultured Acetobacteraceae bacterium
ATCCGCCACACGCCGGCTCCTGCAGCCAGCCAGCAGTCGCACGCCGTCACCGTTGCGCGCTGGCACCTAGCGCGCGCCGAGGAGGCTTACGCCGAGGGTTGCAAATGGCTGGGCGAGGCGAACCGTCGCTTGAGCCCGAAGCATTCCGGCGCCGGCATCTGGCCGCTCTACCTGCGGCAATCCTGGCGCCGTGACGCCTTCCGCCAGATCAACAAAGCCCGCTCCGCGATGCGTGCCGCCCGCAAGGCGCTCGCCGCCCTCGAGGTGGCGTGATGGTCCGCATCCTCCTCCTCGGCCTGCTGGGCATCGCCTGCGTCCTCGCCGGCACCGCCGCGAGCGATCCGGGCGTGACGATCTCCGCCTGCGTCGTGGGGTCGTGCTGATGCGCGCGATCCTGTTCTCGATCGTGGCGGGCACGCTGCTGACCGTGTTCGCGCTCTGCGTGGCGGACCGGCTCGCGGCCGACTGCGGCGACTACCGCTCGGTGCCTCTGTGCCAGCCGGGACAGCGCTGATGCGCGCCGAGCTCCGCATCCCGCCGCTTCCCGACCGCCCCCACGCGCCGGCCTACACGCCGGAGGCCATCGCCATGCGCGAGCACTTCGTGCGGGCCGCGGCCGAGGCCTGGTTCCGAGCGGGCGACCAGACGGCTGCCGAGCGTCTGTTCGCGGACGCTGCGGCGCTCCGCGACCGCTTTGCCGCGGCAGCGAGACGACACGAACGGGGCTGCCACCCCGTCCGCGCCTGACCAACACCCGAACTGGAGAGAACAGGAATGGCTGCCCACACGATTATCACTCCCGACCCTTCCGGAGCGATCCACGGGTCGCGCCTCGAAAGCGCGGACGCTGAGATCCTGGCGCTCGGCCGCGAGCTCGAGGAGAACCGCGCGAAGGTCGACGCCGAGTGGGAGCGAGCCGACGCGCTGCAGGAAGCGAACCCGGACGACGCCGAGATCCGATCGGCTGCCTGGGCGATCCGCGACTCCTGCCGGTGATGCCGACCGCTATCAGGCGATCCTGAACGAGCTCCGGGAAAGACCGGCTCTCACGTTGCCCGGCATGGCCGTGAAGAGCCGCGCCACCCTCCGGTGGCTGTCGCCGGGCGGCACCGAGATCCCGGACGACCATGAGGACGGTCGCGTGGCTTGGTCGCTGGCCCGCGACGTGCTCCGGTTTGAGGAGCGGGAGACAACTCCGAACCCTGACGCCGAGCTGATTGCGGCGTGCGCCCGGTTCACCGAGTACCATCGAGAATGGAACAGGATCTACGACGCGCCTGAGACCATCCACGATGACGCCGAATGCGCGCGTCGTGCGGAGCCGTTCGATGCCGAGCGGGATCGCATGCTCGCTCGGATGGCCGAAATCCGAGCGTTATCGGCTGCCGGCATCCACGCCCGGGCGAGCGCCTTGGCGGCCCACAACGGCGACTTCGGGCACTCATTCGACAGCCCGCACGACACACTCACAAGTCGGCAACTCGCCTATCTCCTCCGCGACGCTGCGGCGCTTGGAGGAGCGGTTCCGGCGACCCTGCTGCCGACATCGCCCGACGCGGCGCTACTGGCCGACTGCGCCGAGGCCGATCGCCTCGAGCGCGAGATCACGCCTGGGATGAACGGCAAGACGATTGAAGAGGCGGACGAGGCCGAACGGGCTATCGAGCCGCTGCGCACTGCGCAGGAGCCTCTCCTCGAAGGGGTGGCGACGACCCGAGCCGTGACGATCGAGGGCATTCGCGCGAAGGCCGCGACCCTGGTGCTCTGGGACACTGACATCCTCAAGCTGCATCGGGAAGACGACTTCTAGAACATTCGGATGCTCAGGTCCGCATTCTGTGACCTGCTCGGGGCCGAGGCGGCAGACGATGATGGCGCCCGCGCGCTCTGGGATCGTATGCTCGCCGGCTGAAGGTGCGACTCTGGCTCGAAGAGCTTGCCGAAGGAGCCGGTCGGGAACGCGAACAAGGCAAGCCGCCGGAGATGCCGCCCAAGCCGGAAGGGGTGTCAGCACCATTGAGGCTTCAGGATCCGGGCTTGTCCCGGACCTGGCTCTCTTTCGCTTGCCGCCCGAGGAGATCGCGGCTGCAAGCATATACTGCAAACGTTAAGGCATCGCCTTGATGCGGCGGCGACACCTAGCACCGCCATAGCTGGCACCTTCACCAAACAAGGAGCTTAGTCATGCCCGAGTTCACCGAAATGGACCCCACCGTCACTTTGGCCGATCAGCTCAAGGGCGAGGTCGGCCCTGTCGTCCTAATCAACACTTTCATTGTGCCGTCCGAGGATGCCGATCGCCTGGCCGCCATCTGGGCAGCAGATGCCGGGATCATGAAGCGTCAGCCGGGCTTCATCTCCACTCAACTCCATCGTGGCATTGCGGGTAGCGGCGTGTTCCTGAACTATGCCGTATGGGAGTCGGTTGCCCACTTCCGTGATGCCTTTGCCAACCCAGAGTTTCGGGCACAGCTAGGCAAGTATCCGGATAGCGTCACAGTCAGTCCGCACCTGTTCCAGCCTATCGCCATACCCGGCATCTGCATTGCCTGACCTGAACACACCTCCACCACCTTCAAAGAGGTGGTGAGGCAAGGTCAGATTCGATTTGCTGTGAGTTCTTGCTTCCGGCCGGGTAAACCAGACCGTTTTGGATTCCGCTACTACCGGGTTCCCTGATTTGACGCTGGGCTACGGCACCGTTCGGCCGGAGGCGGTTCGCAGCAGCCTCAACTATGGAAGGAGCCTCTGACCGCTGGGCGGTGGCGCTCCTTTCTCGCTTGAATGCTTTCTCTACTCACTTCAGGGCGCTCAGTGTTCGCCGAGGCGCCATTTTCTCGTGTGCTGCCGCGAGCGTCGACATAGAAAGAAGCGAACAGGCGGCGATCGCGGCTGCGCAGAAATCGGCCTTCAAGAGGCGCGACGCCAGTACACGGCATCCGCATCGATTTTCTGAATCGGTTCCTTAATGGAGCGACGATGACGAAAGTCACCAACAGCTCTTGCACAGCGTGCTAGAGAGAAATCGTCAACAATAGTGAAACCGCCCGGAGAAAGTCGGTCGTAAAGAGACTCTAAAGCCTGTATTGTTGACTCATACATGTCTCCATCTAAGCGTAGAACCGAGATTTCCCGCACTGGTGCGATAGGCAGGGTGTCCCGAA
>CAXUBM010000305.1:0-3154 GCA_964249235.1 uncultured Acetobacteraceae bacterium
CCTCGTCCTCGCCGACCGTGATCCCGACAGCCTCGGCCGCGTCGCCGAACGCTGCCGCGCCGAGGGCGCCGAGGTCGACACCGTCACCGCCGACGTGGGCGAGGTCGCCGGCGCCGACGACGTCGTCGGCCGTTGCCTCGCCCGCTTCGGCGGCGTCGACATCCTGGTCAACAATGCCGGCCTGCTCACCCAGGCGCCCTGCACCGAGCTCACCGTCGAGATGTTCGACGACATGCTGCGCGTCGACCTGCGCAGCGTCTTCCTGTGCACGCGCCGCGCCCTGCCGCCGATGATCGCCCAGGGCTGGGGCCGCATCATCAACATTGCCTCGCAGCTAGGCATCAAGGGCGGCGCCGAGCTCTCCCATTACGCAGCCGCCAAGGCCGGCGTGATCGGCTTCACCAAGTCGCTCGCCCTCGAGGTCGCCGCCCACAACGTCCTCGCCAACTGCATCGCGCCCGGCCCGATCAACACCGCCATGGTGGCCGGCATCAGCACGCGCTGGAAGGACGCCAAGGCGGCCGAGCTTCCCCTGCGCCGCTTCGGCGAGCCGCACGAAGTCGCGCCCACCGCCGTGCTCCTCGCCGCCGATCCTGGCGGCAATCTCTATTGCGGGCAGACGCTGGGTCCCAACAGCGGCGACGTGATGCCCTGAAGGGAGGCTCTCCTTACCGAGAAGTCCGGTTCCTTTGTCCAACCCACGACTCTTCCTTGTGCCATCGGCACAATCCTTGCTCGGCCACCTCCCGTCCTGACGGGAGAACCCCCATGTCGGCTGGTCTGACCAGCGCCGAGGTCGACGCCATCCACGGCGACCCGCGTCTGAGCAATCCCGACCTCGCGCCGGTCCCCATGGCCAAGCGCGACTGGTCCTGGATCAACATGTCCACCGTCTGGATGGGCATGGTCCACAACGTCGTCGCCTACGAGGCCGCCGCCGGCCTGATGGCGCTCGGCCTCGACGCCGCCCAGGCCCTCGCCGCCGTCGCACTCGCCTACGCGATCCTCTTCGTCGCCATGTGGTTCAACGCCCGTGCCGGCACCCGCTACGGCATCCCCTTCTGCGTTCTCATCCGCTCCTCCTTCGGCCCCTACGGCGCGCAGATTCCCGTCGTCATCCGCGGCTTCTGCGCGATCTTCTGGTTCGCCGTGCAGGGCTATGCCGGCAGCCAGGCGATCGACGCCATCGCCGGCACCCTGGTGCCCGCCTGGTCGTCGCTGACCACCCCGATCCTCGGCATGGCGCTGAAGGGCTGGCTGTCGGTGGCGCTGTTCTGGGCGCTGCACGGCTGGATCGTCTCCCACGGCGTCCACCGCATCCGCAACTTCGAGCTGCTCGCCGGCCCGATGGTCATCATCGTCGGCGTCCTCGCCACCACCTGGGGCGTGCACGTCGCCCACGGCCTCGGCCCGCTTTTCGCCCAACCGTCGCACCTGCACGGCGCCAGGCTCGCCATGGTCTTCGCCGTCGGCGTCACCGGCATGATCGGCATCTGGTCGACCTTCGCCGTCAACATCCCCGACCTGTCGCGCTTCATGCGCTCCGAGCGCGACCAGGTGATCGGCCAGCTCATCGGCCTGCCGGTCACCGCCATCGTCTTCACCGCCATGAGCGTCACCACCACCTCGGCCACGATCATCGTCTTCGGCCACCCGATCTGGGACCCGGTGCAGCTCCTGCTGGCCTTCCACCAGCCGCTGATCCTGTTCCTCGGCGGCGCGACCGTCATCGTCGCCACCCTGTCGGTCAACGTCGCCGCCAACATCATGCCGGCCGCCTACGACCTGGTGAACCTCCTGCCCCGGCGCCTGAGCTTCAACTCCGCCTCCATCCTCGTCCTGTTCATCGGCCTTCTGTTCGCGCCCTGGCTGTGGTTTCACGACGCCGACTCGATCTTCAAGGTGCTCGGCGCCATCGGCGGCCTGCTCGGCCCCGTCACCGGCATCATGCTGGTCGACTTCTACCTGATCCGCCGCCAGCACCTCGACGTCGCCGACCTCTACCGCCTCGAAGGCATCTACCGCGGCCGTGGCGGCTGGAACCCGCCCGGCCTGATCGCCTTCGCCCTGGGCGGCGCCGCCGCCCTGATCGGCCACGTCGTCCCCGCCCTCGCCGCGCTGAGTGCCTTCTCCTGGTTCATCGGCATCGCCGTCGCCGGCCTCGCCGACCGTGTGCTGGCGGCGCCGGAACGCGAGGGGCTCCGCCCCTCCGACCCGGCCGAGGCTTCGCCGCTGCACTCCATCACCTCTTGACCGCCGGGCCCTGGGGCCCGAGGCCCCCGCCGGGCGCCGGCACGTCGCGCGCGAGCGAGCCGTGCACGGCGCCCCCGGCTTTCCCTTGCTAGATCTCGTCGTCCGGCGCGCCCGCCTCGCCACCGGCGTGGTCGACATCGGCATCGGCTCCGGCCGCATCGCCGCGATCGCGCCCCACCTCCCGCCCGGGCCGCCGTCCCGCGACGCCGAATCCCTTCTCGTGGTCCCCGGCCTGATCGAAACCCACCTGCATCTCGACAAGGCCTGCATCATCGACCGTTGCCGCATCGAGCGCGGCGGCGTCGAGGAAGCCATCGAGCAGACCGCCCGGGCGAAGTCGCGCTTCACCACGGAGGACATCCACGCCCGCGGCGCCTCGCTTCTCGAACGCTGCGTCGCCCAGGGCACCACCCGCATCCGCACCCATGTCGAACTCGATCCCGGCATCGCCCTGCGCGGCCTCGACGCGGTCGAGCAGCTCGCCCGCGACTTCAGGTGGGCGCTCGATCTCACGCTCTGCGTCTTTCCCCAGGAAGGCCTTCTCAACCGTCCCGGCACCGAGGCCTTGCTGCGCGAGGGACTGAGGCGCGGCGCCCGCGCGATCGGCGCCGTCCCCTATGCCGACACCGACCCGCGCGGCCACATCGACGCCGTGTTCGCGCTGGCCCGCGAGTTCGACGTCGACATCGACATGCATCTCGACCTTGGCGACGGCGCCGACGGCATGCAGGCCGACTATGTCTGCCGCAAGACCGACGAACACCGCCTCGCAGGCCGCGTCGCCGTCGGCCACCTCACCCGCATGAGCTACCTGCCGGCGCCGCAAGCCGACGCGCTCGCCGCCCGTCTCGCCGGCGCCGGCGTCGCCGTCACCATCCTGCCCGCCACCGACCTGTTCCTC
>CAXUBM010000306.1:0-1061 GCA_964249235.1 uncultured Acetobacteraceae bacterium
ACGTAGGCGGCGCCCTCGCGTCCGCGCTTGAGCAGCACCGCGCCCACCCCGAGCGACAGCACCTCCTCGATCGCCCCCCTTTCCGACTGCGCCTCCGTCAGCAGCGTCAGCTCGCCGCCGCTCGGCATGAACAGGTCGCACGTCCGCAGCATCGTCTGCAGCGCCTCGCGCATCCCGGGCGCGCCCAGCATCTCGCGCCGCGCATTCGGGTCGAACGACACCGTTCCGCCTTGCCCCCGAACGATCGCCGCCGCGCCCAGCGCCGGCTCCACCAGCGCCGGCGAGAACAGCGACGAGCCGACCACGTGCAGGTGCGCCGCCTCCGCCAGCACCCCGCGCGCCGTCCCGTCCAACCCGATCAACCCGTTGGCGCTGTCGCGTATGTTGAACACGAAGTCGCGCTCGCCGTCCTCGCGATAGCGGACGAAGGCGCTCCCGGTCACGCGCTGCACCACCTGCACCGCGTCCGTCCGTACCCCGTCCGCCCGCAGCCGTTCCATCACCAGTCGGCCGAAATCGTCGTCCCCCACCGCCGAGATCATCGCCGCCGGCTGCCCGAGCCGCCCCACCTGATCGATGAAGATCGCCGGCGCCCCCGAGGGGAACGGCCCGCGCAGCGCCAGGGGCTCGCGAAACCCACGTCCCGGCGTTTCCGCCACGATCTCGACCACGATCTCGCCGATGGCCACGACCAGGCCCCGGCGCGTGCTGACGTCCCCCATGGCCGCGCACCGTATCACCGCTCGTAACGACCCGATAGCGGCCCCGGGGCAACGCCGCCGAACAAGCCCTTTTCTTTCCAGAGAGAAAGAAGAGACGTCGACCGGCCGAGACGAAGTTCTCCCCGGACAAACTCGGCAAAGCCACGCGAGCCACGAGTTCTTCTCCGAAGCCGACGTCCGGCCTAATCCGTCGCCTTCCCCAGCTTCGGCTCCAGCTCGTCGGCCAGCCACCCATCCCCGTAGACCCGCCGAAGCGCCGCCAGCAGCATCGCCGTGTCCACGCTCACCGCCCGGTTGTCCGCCGCGTCGTAGGCGAAATCGCCCGCGATCGAATGGATG
>CAXUBM010000306.1:1071-3143 GCA_964249235.1 uncultured Acetobacteraceae bacterium
CGATCGATCGCCGGACTGCCTGAATTGCCGCCGATGATGTCGTTGGTGGTCACGAAGTCGAACGGCGTCTGCGGCGGCAGCGCCGTCCGCGCGCGCAGCCAGTCCGCCGGCAGCGCGAACGGCTCCGCCCCGGTGGCCCGCTCGTAGAGCCCGGCCACCCGCGTGAACGGCGCCACCTCGCGGCCCTGCTCGCTCCAGCCCTGCACGGTGCCGAACGAGAGCCGCTCGGTGAACGTCGCGTCCGGATAGGCGGACGTGCCGTCGCGCGCGAAGCGCGCGCGGGCGATCGCTTCCGTGGCCTTGTGTTGCGGCGCCTCGACCCGGTCCTCCCACGCGCGCCGCGCCGCCCGCGACGCCGGGTCGACCAGCCGCGCGAACCCGATCATCGGGTCGTCCGACCCGTCCACCGCCTTCGCACCCCCGTCCCACAGCGCCGCCCGCACCGCCGGATCCGCCAGCCGCGTGCCCTGCACCAGCCGCCGCGCCACCGCGTCCGGCGTCGACCGCCCCAGCACCTGCCGCACCACGGGATCGTCCGCCCCCAGCACCTGGCGCATCTTCGTCAGCGAGAACGCGAGCGTCGTCTCCTCCAGCGCCGGATGGATCGCCGTGTGCGCCAGCAGCGAGGCATGCAGCGCGGCCAGGTTGGCGTCGCGGTAGGCCGGCAGCCGCTGCGCGTCCGGCTTGCCTCGTTCCGCCGCCGCGCGGACCAGCGTCCGCGCTTCGTTGAACAGCCGCGCGTCGAACGCCAGCGAACCGTAACGCCCATCGAGGAACACCACGCGCGCGAACAGCGCGTCCTCTGCCGGGATCGTCGCCCGCACCGCCGCGAACGGATCGCCATACGCCGCCCGCCGCTTCGGATCGGCGCTGATCCAGGCCAGCAACGTGCCGTCCTGCGCCCGCCGCGCCGCGATCAGGGACGGGTCGCCCAGTGCCGCCATCCGCCCGTCATAGACCTTGAGCGAGTTCTCGACGATGTACTCCTCGTCGTTCCCCTCCCGCGCCTGCGCCTCGCCCTGCCGCCGATACTCCCAGAGCACGCCGTCGAGGTTGCGGTCGTAGCCGTCGATCAGCGGCAGCTCGACATCGTGCAGCGCCTGGAGCTCGGCCGCCGTCGTGTCGCGCTCCGTGCTGCCCGGATTGCCCGACACGATCACCAGCTCGCCCGCCTTCGGCCCCGCCGCAGCGAACGGGAAATACGCCGTGTGCGCCGGCTGCCCGTTCTCGTATGCCCGCAGGAACGTCACGTCGAGGTCGTAGCGCGGGAAGTTGAAGTTGTCCGGATCACCGCCGAAATTGGCGATCGCGTCCTGGGGCGAGAACACCAGCCGCACATCCTGGAAGCGCTTGTAGCGATACAGCGCATAGCGCCCGCCATGATAGAGCGTCACCACGTCGCACCGCGTCCCCTTCGGATCGCCCGCGGCGCATTCCCGCTCGATCGCCGCCTGCCCGGCATGCTCGGCGTCCATGAACGCCCCGCCCGACTTGCCGGCGAGCGACTGCTCCATCCGCCCCGTCACGTCGCTGATCGCCTGCAGCTGGTCCAGTTCCATTCCCGCGCACTTCGCCTCGTCGGCCCGGCTCGCGGCGACGTAGCCGTCGCGGGTGGCGTTGCGAGTGCCCGTCGTCAGGTCCGCCAGGCAGCCGATCGCGCAATGGTGGTTGGTCATCACCAGCCCGTCCGGCGAGACGAACGAGGCCGAGCACCCCTGCGCCAGCCGCGCCGACGCATGCATCACGTGGTCGATCCAGGCCTTGTCCGGCGAAAACCCGTAGGCGGACTTCAGCCTGCCGAGCGGCAGGTTGTCCAAAGTCCACATGCCCTCGTCCGCGCGCGCCGCGCCGGACAGACAAAGTCCAGATAGGTAAAACAGGGCAAGCGCCGTGCCAGCCGTGATCTTGATCGCCATGACCTCACTGAACAGCAGCAGCCACGGCCGTCAAGCCGGTCTCAACCGGCCGGCGCCATCGCCTCCTCCAGCAGGCCCGCCGCCTCCCGCCAATCCTCCTCCGCCCGCGCCTGCGCCTTCGCCACCGCCGCCAACCGCGCATTCTCCCGCGCGATC
>CAXUBM010000307.1:0-1524 GCA_964249235.1 uncultured Acetobacteraceae bacterium
AGCGGCGGGCGGCGGCATCCGACGGTGGCGCTGTGGGCGTTGCCGCTGGCCGGGCGGCTGGCGCGGCATCTCGGATCGCTCGAGGGGGCGGCGACGCGGGCGTTCAGCGTGGCCGGCTTCGGCGAGACGGTCGGGGCGCGCACGGCGGTGTTCGATGACCAGCCCGACCCGTTCCTGAACGTCAACACGGCCGAGGACCTGGCGCGGGCGGAGGCGCGCGTCGCGTGCTGAAGCCGTTCGTCGACGCGTTTCTCTACGACTTGACGGCGTTGCTGGTGATCATCGATCCGCCGGGCACGGCGGCGATCTTCGCCGCGATGACGGCGCGCGACAGTGCCGCCGAGAAGCGCGAGCAGGCGACGCGGGCGGTCACGGTGGCGGCGATCGTGCTCGGCCTGTTCGGGTTGCTGGGCGCGCGGCTGCTCGACGGGCTGGGGATCGGGCTGGCGGCGCTGCGCATCTCGGGCGGCATCCTGCTGTTCCTGACGGCGGCCGACATGGTGACCGCGAGCGGGGCGACGCGCGGGTCGAGCACGAGCGAGCGCGAGGCGGCGATCCGGACCGAGGAGGACATCAGCGTCTTTCCGCTGGCGATCCCGCTGATCGCGGGGCCTGGCGCGATGACGACCGTGGTGCTGCTGCGCTCGGAGGCGGGCGGCAACGTGGCGCGGATCCTGGCGCTGCTGGCGGGGCTGCTGGTGGCGCTCGGGAGCACCTATGGGGCGCTGATGGCGGCGCGGCACGTGGCGCGCCTGCTCGGGCACACGGGATCGAACGTGATCGGCCGGGTGCTGGGCGTGCTGCTGGCCGCACTCGCGGCGCAGATCACGCTGGACGGCCTGCACGAGAGCTTCCGCGGGCTCTGAGCCCTCGGGAGCCGAGCCCCCGACCTGCCCTACTCCGGCGATGCGGTGCCGGGGGCACCGCCCCCGGCCTGGTTCGGGGCGGCGCCCCGCTCCTGCGCCTCGAGCACCGCGGGCATCAGCTTGCCGAGCTGGCTGCGCGGAAGCTCGGCGCGGATCTCGAGCGCCGTCGGGATTTCGTGCCGTGCCAGCTTGTCCTCGAGGAAGTGCCGCAAATCGCGCATGGTCAGCGGCTCGGTGCCTGGTCGCTGGGCGATGAAGGCCTTGGTCGCCTCGCCGCGGGCCTCGTCGGGGATGCCGATCACGATCGAGGCGAGAACGGCGGGGTGCATGTCGATGGCACGCTCCACCGCGGCCGGGTAGACGTTGAAGCCGCCCGAGAAGACGATGCGGCGGATGCGGTCGACATAGGTGACGACCCCCTGCTCGCTGATCGAGCCGACGTCGCCGGTCATGAACCAGCCGTCGTGAAAGGCGTCCGCGGTGGCCTCGGCGTCGTTGTAGTAGCCGGAGAAGACGTTGGGGCCGCGCATGGCGATCTCGCCCACCTCGCCGGGCGGCAGCGCGCGGGTGCGGTCGTCGGTGGCGACGATCCTGATCGACACGCCCGGCATCGGCACGCCCACGGCGCCCGGGGCGGGCGGCAGGTGGCGGGGCATGC
>CAXUBM010000307.1:1534-3139 GCA_964249235.1 uncultured Acetobacteraceae bacterium
GTGCGGGTGAGGCGCTCGACGCCCATCGCCACCTTGATCGGCAGGGGCGAGCCGCCGGAGACGATGGTGTGGACGCGGGAGAAATCATGCTCGGGGGCGTCGGGCGCCATCAGCAGCGCGCCCCACATGGCGGGCACCGCGGTGAGCGCGGTGGCGCCGCGCTCGTGGAAGTCGGTGAGCGTGCGGCCGACCTCGAAGGCGGGGCGGACGAGCACGGTGTGGCCCTCCAGCATCGGCACCAGCAGCGCGGTGACGAGGCCGTAGATGTGGAAGAAGGGCAGGACGGCGATGAAGCGCTGGGAACTGTCCGGGTGGGGGACCTCGTCCCAGATCGTGTACATGCGGGCGGCGGAGGTCAGGTTGTGGTGGCTCAGCATGGCCGCCTTGGGCATGCCGCTGGTGCCGCCGGTGTATTGCAGGACGAGCAGGTCGTCCGGCTTGGCCGGCGCGCGCGGCGGGTCGGCCGGCGGTGCGGCATCGAGGAGTGCCGCCAGCGCGGTGGCGTGGGCATCGAGGGACCGCCGGAGAAGCGCGTGTCCTCGCCCACGAACAGGGCGTCGAGGCGGCCTTCGCCGGCGAGCCAGTCGGCCTTGGCGATCATCGGCGGGAAGTCGGTGGTGATCAGCAGGCGGGCGCCGCAATCCTCGAGCTTCTGGGCGAGCTCGAGGCGGGCGTCGAGCGCGCTGACCTGCACGATCACGGCGCCGAGGCGGACCAGCGCCATGAAGGCGATCGGATGCCAAGGGGTGTTGGGCAGGAACAGGGCGACCTTGGTGCCGGCGGCGACGCCGCGGGCGGCCAGGCCGGAGGCGAGGCGGTCGACGAGGCTGCCGAACTCGCCGTAGGTGACGGTCCGGCCGGCGTAGTCGAGGAAGGCGACGTCCGGGTAGCGCTGGAGGGCGCGGTCCAGGACGGCGGTGACCGTCATGGGCGCGATCGGCTGGTCCCAGCGGGCGCCCGGCGGGTAGCTGGCCTGCCAGGCCGGATCGGGCTGTTCGGTGGCCGACATGGACGTCCCTCCTCGAGTGAAGGCCTGGGCTCTGCCCTGGACCCGCCGGGGACTGGTCCCGGACCCCGGGCTCCAGGCGGCCTCCGGCTTGAGTATTACACGGCGGCAGTGATCGCCAGTCCTTGCGGCAGCGACATGGGCGCGACGCCGAGGCGGGTGCGCATCGGCGCGACGTCGAAGGCCTTGTCCTCGAGCAGGCGGCGGATCTCGTCGCCGCCGATGGCGGGCAGGCCGGGGATGAGGCGGGTGACCGGGGCGGCGAGCCGAAGCGCGGCGGCGGGGACGGCGACGATGCGCGGCGACGGCAGGCCGTAGGCGTGAGCGACGGCACGGACGAAGCCGGCATAGGGGACCGGGTCGGGCCCGGCGATGACGAGGGCTTCCGGAGCCTGCAGGCCCGGCAGGTCGAGGGCGGCGACCATGGCGGCGGTGACGTCGGACTGATGGATGGGCTGGACGAGGGCGCGGCCGCCGCAGGGCAAGGGAACCACGGGCAGGCGGCGCAGGAGCCTGGCGAGGCGCTGGACGTTGTCCTCGCCCTGGGCGCCGTAGATCATCGTCGGGTGCAGCATGATGGCGGGGCGGCCGGACGCGAG
>CAXUBM010000308.1:0-3135 GCA_964249235.1 uncultured Acetobacteraceae bacterium
AGCTAGTCGGCGTCACCGACGACGGACGCTTGGTGCTGTGGAGCACGGGGTGGGTCCGTCCGATCCGCACCTTCCCCCCGCTCCGGGCCCTTCATCCAGGACGATCACTATGTGCTGAATTGGGACGGCCACGATGCCACGGTGCATTGCAGCTCAACCCTCGGCGGTCAGGTCGTTGTGCAGGTCACGTGCAGCAACGCCACGCCAGCCGCCTTCCCGCTTGCGTATGTCGAGAAGCGGCTACGCGGGCAGCTTGTTCGAGATCCCGCGGCTCAGGCGGACATCCTGGCGCGGTTGCAGAATCTCAGGCGTTTGGTGACGGCGAAACAGGACACCCCATCGCGACAGCGCGGCCGACTGTCCGATCCGCCGACACGTGCTCTGCGCCGACAACGCCTCGTCAAGGCCGACACGGCCGCGGAGGCGGGTCGATGAACCGTCGCGGTTTCATCACCGGCCTGCTGGTGGCAGTCCTCGGCGCCACTGCTCGCACCGTCTCGATCACGTCGCCGCCTTCGGTCGCGCCAGCCTTGCGCGAGGCGAATCTGCTTCGACAGTTCTCACCTTCGGACCGCACCGCCTTTGTGACGCTCATCTAGCGCGTAAGCGCGGGCGCTGACATGAAGGTCGCTGCGATCGACTCTTCATGGCGTGTGGGCTCGACCGAGCGGAGGCGGAGTGCCACTACGATGTCGCCAGCGCCAAGATCCAGGAAGCGCGGCTGTGACGCCGCCCCGCAAGGGCGATCCAGCGCCCGATCAGATCCGACGCGGGTGCAACGACGTGCTCGCGGTCCTCTTCATTCTGAAGGCTATCGCCGCGGCCCGCAGACAGCGACCACCAGCCGGACCCGCTGGTACTGCGGTGGCTATCTGACCGACTATCCGACGCAGTCGACCGGATTGAAGGGGACGCGGCTTGAGCAACCTAATCGGACCCCGATATTGGCGCTCAGGCGGCGCAACGCTGACGCAAGACAGCGGATCCGAGAGCACGATCTGCTCGGAAAGGAGAAGCACTGGATGCCGGCCAACTGCACCAGGTGCATCCCCCGTGCCGGGTCCGCCGGCGCCGGCAAAGTAGGCACACCCGTGCGGCTCTGCCGTAAGGGAGGCACGAGGCGCCATTCAGGGGCTCACCTAACTAAATCTAGGACGATCTGGCCCCGTCTACGCGGCGAAGCGGGAGAGGAAGTCTTCTGAGTTGATTTGGCTGTCTTCTCAGCCAACCCAACGGCTCCACGGCGGCTCAAGCCTGTTCGTGTCAAGCTCGTGCGTAACGCGTCTGCGCGATGCCTCTGCCCGATGGGTGGTGACGCTTTCGCCAACCGACGCATGATTCCGAGTAGCCAACTCTGTGCGTTAAGGTCGATCTCCTGGAACAGACGAATGACCTCGGCCTCTTGTCGTGTGGCCTGTCCCAAGTCGAGGGGTACAATCTTCTCGGACCCGCGTTGCGGTAGCAGCTCGCGAGGGAGCACCTGAAGGGCGGACGAGATCGCATCCACGTGAGTGCTGCATCCGGCCCGCCCCGTTTCCCACTGCGCGACTGCGCTTCGGGAAACGCCAACTGCGCGAGCCAGATCATCCTGGCTCAAGCCGCGAGCGCGTCGGACCAACCGGAGGCGCTCACCGCCCGCTCGCAGCAACTCTTCAGCGCTGATGGTCCGATTACGCAGTCGCAACGTCGATTCTCCTCGGTGCTCACACCCGACCGGCTAACGCTCTAGGCCAAGTCCGCTAATTGGCGTTATAACGTGGTTTGGGGTCGCTGTCATGCGCCTTGAACAGGACTGGCTCTGCCTTCCTGACAAGCGGCTCTTTGATGGGTCGAGCTCGACTCGTCGCTGTTAGTCCTCGATCACACATTCGAGAGCATCTTGCGCGCGTAGTAACATCTGGTTAGGAATGGTCTTGGCGTTATAACGCAATGGTCTTACGGCGGGCTGGCGCCACCAAGGAGCCCATCGCTGCAGCGGGCAGAAGTCTGCAGCATAGAAGGACTCGCCATTATGACGATTGACCTCAAGAAGGGGCTGTTTGTTGCCGCCCTTGTTGGCATCTCCGCCGGCGGCACCCTTACGAGCGGTGCGGCCAACGCAGCGGGCATCAACGGCCTGTTCGGCGAGAGCCTTTCCGGTTCGTCGGGCTCGGGCATGGAGGGCACGATGAGCGCCATGGGCAATGGCAGGTCGGCCGTCGCGACCGGTTTCGGCACGGCGGGCAGTCAGAGCACGTTCAGCCCGACGCAGTTCACAAGCGTGTCGTCGAGCTCGGGCCAGTTCAGCGTCGGAACCCTTGGCGCCGGCTCCGCGGCTCAGCAGTCGTTCGAGAACTTCGGCCAGAGCCAGGGATCCGGCTCGATCAACGGTCAGTTCCAGCTCGGAACCGGCTTCTAGACCTCAAATACGGGAGGGAGAGAGGGTCCAGCCCTCTCCTTCCCTAGCCGGAGAACGACAATGCGGCTCACTGTCCTCGCGGTTGCGGTCATCCTATCGCCCGTCGCCGCCTTCGCACAAAGCACTTCGGGCGCCACTTCCTCTTCCAGCGACCAAGCGATCGCCGTTGTAGAGGGAGGCAACGGAGACAACGGTGGTCAAGAATACATGCACGAGAGCGGCCATCTCTATGGAACCCCGAACGTCGGCGGGTCCTACAGTGCCTTCGCAAACCCCTGCGGCCTAAGCAGCAGCGCATCCGGAGCCGGCGGCCCGATCGGCCTCTCGTTTTCGGCTGGCTACGAAGGCAGCGGATGCACCACGCGCGCCAGCACAGCCGGCTTCCTCGCCCTTGGGCTTCAGAGGGCCGCCATCGCGCGCTTCTGTCAGGACCAGGAGAATGCCGACGCCTACTTCGCAGCCTACGGCGTGCCGTGCATCGGCCAGCAGAACAAGGCGAGATACCGTGTGGCGAGCAACACGACCGCTCTCGCGCAACCCACAGCGCCGCCTCCCGTGATCTCGCCCGCCCCGGTCACCCTGGCGCCGAAGCCAGTCGTCCACACGGCATGGACGCTCTCGCCCTATGCGCAACGCCAGCTCGCAGCAGGAGGATGAGAACCACTCAGCAGTGCGGGAGGCGCCGCGCGAACGGCGCTCGACCACGCACCACGCCGAATGCGGAGACGTCGATCTAG
>CAXUBM010000309.1:0-3131 GCA_964249235.1 uncultured Acetobacteraceae bacterium
GATGGACGATGCGCTCGAGCGCCCGCAGCAGGCTCGGCTCCTCGGTGACGGCGCGGCGGAGGCGGGCGCGGTCGACGGCCCCGTCGACGACGGCGCCGGGAACGAGGGCGGCGATGGCAGCAACCGCCGCCCCGCCCTTGCCCTGGAGCGCGTGCACGGTGCGGTCGGCGTCGAAGACGGGCACGCCGGCACGGCGAAACACCCCCGCGACCGTCGACTTGCCCATCGCGATGCCGCCGGTGAGCCCGAGAACCACGGTGGGGCGGGTCCGCGGGCGCTGCCCCCGCCTGGGCTTGGGGCGGAGCCCCATGCGTCCTAATCCGGCGGTATGTCCGACGCGATCCGGGCCCTGACAACGCCATCGATGTCGGGCTCGACACCGAACCAGGCGGTGAAGCCGGGCCGCGCCTGGTGCAGCAGCATGCCGAGACCGTCCACCGTGCGCAGGCCGCGGCGCTCGGCGTCGGCGAGCAGGCGGGTCTTGAGCGGGACGTAGACGATGTCGTTGACGACGAGGCCGGCGGGGGCGCGGTCGAGCGAGATCGGTGTCTCGGGCACGCCGTCCTCGGGTTCGGTGGCGTTGCCGCCGCCGAGGCCCACCGAGGTGGTGTTGACCAGCAGGGCGTGATCGGCGAGCGCGTCGGCGCGGTCGTCCCAGGGGATCGTCCGCAAGCCGGGCAGCTGTTCGGCGAGCGCGGCGGCGCGGCTCTCGGTCCGGTTGGTGACGTGGACCGCCACGCCCTTGGCCAGCAGCGCGGCGGCAATGGCGCGCGAGGAGCCGCCGGCGCCGAGCAGCAGGGCGGGACCGGCGGTGGGATCGAGGCCGGCGGAAAGCAGGTTGTTGAAAAAACCCTCGCCGTCGGAATTGCTGCCGAAGATGCGGCCGTCCTCGGTGAAGGTGAGCGTGTTGACGGCACCGGCGCGCGCCGCGACCTCGTCGTGCTCGTCGCAAAGGGCCAGCGCCGCCTCCTTGTGGGGGATGGTGAGGTTGACGCCGGCGAAGCCCGAATGGAGAAGGCCGCGCAGCGCCACGTCGAGCAGGCCGGGGCGGACGGCCAGCGGCACGTAGGCGCCGTCGATGCCGTAGCGGCTGATCCAGTAATTGTGCAGGCGCGGCGAGCGCGAGTGCATCACCGGCCAGCCGACGACGCCGGCCAGGCGCGTGCGTCCGGTGAAGATGTCCGGCCGATCGAGCCCCGGTCCTCGGCCGCTGTCCGCGCTGCTCATTGCTTGTTCCCCCCGGCCGTTCGGCATCAGTCCTTCGGCGTCCGTTCTTCGGCTGCCCGGAGCAGCCGTGCAAGCCGCGCCGCCCACTCGGCCCGGCCTGCTTCGTTGGCGATCAGGTCCTGGCGGATCTCGAGCTCGACATGATCCAGGCCGCGCCGCCAGGCGTGGAGCGGTATGGTGTAATCCGAGGTCGCGGTCAGGCGATAGGGCTGGTTGTCGCCGACCACGAGGTCGCCCTCGGCGCGGAGCCCGTCGAGCATGCGGCGGGCGAATGCGTTGCGCACCGAGGAGTCGCGGTCCTCGTGCAGAACCGCGGCGTGCCAGGGGCGGGTCTCGCCGGGGTAGTCGGGCGTGAAACTGTGCAGGGCGACCAGGATGGTCGGCCGGCCCGCGGCGGCGCGACGGTCGAGCGCGGCCGAGATCGCAGCCTGGTAGGGGTGCAGGATCTCGGCCTCGCGCGCGGCGCGGGCGGCCGCGTCGAGGCCGTGATTGGCGAGCACGGCGACGGTCTCGCTCAGGGTGGGCACCGAGCCGGGATGGCCGGGGGCACGGTTGCAGTCGATGACGAGGCGGCCGTAGCGCTGCTCGATCAGCGCGGCATCGAGCCGGCGGGCGAGCAGGCCGCCGACGCCCTTGATGCCGATGTCGTAGGCGACGTGCCGATCCCAGTCGGCGTCGGCGACGCCCAGCGCGCCCAGCGCGCGCGGCCGCCGTCGGCCGGCATGATCGGAGACGAGGAGGAACGGCGACGTCCCTTCGGGGTTGGACACTCGGACCGGATGCGGGTCGGAGGCGCCGAGCAGCGTCATCGGTGCCACGTCTGGGTTGGATTTGCATAGTCGATCCGCCAACGCCGTTTCCGGCGACGGGGTTCTTGGAACGAGGCGACGTCCATTGGAGGCTCCATGCTGATCCGCACCGGCTACCGGATCCATCTCGATGTGCAGCAACCGACGCCGTGCATCATGCTGCTGAGCGTGCATCCGAGCCGGGCGGCGGATCTGCGGACGCCGCACGTCATGATGTACGACCCGCCGCTGACCGCCTGGGACTACGTCGACGGGTTCGGCAACACGGTGACGCGGATCGTGGCGCAGCCGGGCAGGACCGAGATTTCGCTCGATGTGACCGTCTATGATTCGGGTTTGCCGGACCCGACGGTGCCGTCGGCGCGGGCAATGCAGGTGGAGGACCTGCCGCCCGACGTGCTCGTCTATCTGCTGGGCAGCCGATATTGCGAGACGGACCGGATGTCGGCGCTGGCCTGGTCGCTGTTCGGGCACACCGAGCCGGGCTGGGCGAGGGTGGCGGCGATCTGCGACTACGTGCACGGGCGGATCAGGTTCGATTACCAGCTGGCGCGGTCGACGCGCACCGCCTGGGAAGGCCACGAGGAACAGGTCGGCGTGTGCCGCGACTTCGCCCACCTGGCGGTGACGCTGTGCCGGTGCATGAACATCCCGGCGCGCTACTGCACGGGATATCTGGGCGACATCGGAGTGCCGCTGTCGCCGGACCCGATGGATTTCTCGGCCTGGTTCGAGGCGTATCTGGACGGGACCTGGTACACGTTCGACGCCCGGCACAACCACGCTCGGATCGGGCGGATCCTGATGGGCCGCGGGCGGGATGCGACCGACGTCGCCCTGACGACGACGTTCGGGCCGACCTTCCTGGCCGGTTTCGAGGGTCACACCTACGAAGTGGACTAAGCCGGCATCCCGTGACCGGCGTCGGGCCGCGCCCAGGGGGCGCCGCCCCTGGGCGCGGGGTGCGGGACGGAGCCGCGTGCGGGACGGAGCCGCGTGCCTGCCCCGGTCGTGCGCCCGATGGGCCAGGCGGCGCAGAAGCCCAGGACGAGGAGGGACGAGTGAGGACCGATCGGTTCGGCGAGGCGCTGTGCC
>CAXUBM010000310.1:0-3131 GCA_964249235.1 uncultured Acetobacteraceae bacterium
CGAGACGCGCACGGAGCTCGGGCCGGCCGGGCGCGCGACGAGCAGCGACGGGGAGGCGGACGCATCGCTGCTCGTCGGGCGGCCGATGACGGGGCGCGTGCAGGCAAGCATCGCCGGGACGGCGTTTCCGTGGTGGCAGATCGAGTGGGACGAAGCCGTCTGCATCGAGGAGGTGGTGCTGCACGGGCCGGCGGAGGGGGAGGAGCGGCCGACGGTGGTGGCGCTGCTGGGTTCGCATGACGGCCGCGACTGGGTGAGGCTGGCGGAGCGGGACGAGACGGTTCCGATCGGCGGCATCGGCGGCGATGCGCTGCACTGGCGAGCGGGGCCGCAAGGGTGGACGGCGCGGTTCCTGCGCGTGCAGTCGGGGACCGGGGTGCTGGCCCTGGACGGGATCGAAATCCTGTCACCGGCAGGACGCCGGTCGCCGGTGCTCGAAGCCAGCGGGGACTGGCAGGGGTGAGCGACGACGTGTCCGCGCTCACCGCGGACGAGGCGCGGGCGGAACTGGCACGACTGGCGGCCGAGATCGCGCGGCACGACCGGCTGTATCACGCGCAGGACGCGCCGGAGATCGCCGACGCGGACTACGACGCGCTGCGCCGGCGCAATGCGTCGATCGAGGAGCGGTTCCCGGCGCTGATCCGGCCGGACAGCCCGTCGGCGCGCGTGGGCGCGGCGCCGGAAGGTGCGTTCGCCAAGGTGGCGCACGCCCTGCCGATGCTCTCGCTCGACAACGTGTTCGACGCGGTGGAATTCCGGGCCTTCGAGGCGCGGGCGCGTCGCTTCCTGGGACTGGCGGCGGATGCGGTGCTGCCGATGGTCGCGGAACCCAAGATCGACGGCCTGTCGATCTCGCTGCGCTACGAGGGCGGCGTGCTGGCGCGGGCGGCGACGCGCGGCGACGGGCTGACGGGCGAGGACGTGACCGGGAACGTGCGCGCGCTCGGCGACCGGGCGGTTCCGCAAAGGCTGCGCGGCGAGGCGCCGGCCTCGATCGAGATACGCGGCGAGATCTTTCTCGGCAAGGCTGAGTTCCTGCGGCTGAACGAGGCGCAGGCGGCCTCGGGCGGCAAGGTGTTCGCCAATCCGCGCAACGCGGCGGCGGGGTCGCTGCGGCAGCTCGACGCGTCGGTGACGGCGGCGCGGCCGCTGGGCCTGTTCGCGTATGCGCAGGGCGCGTCGAGCGACAAGACGGCCTCGACGCATTGGCGGTTCCTGGAGCGGCTGCGCGGGTGGGGCTTCTCGGTCAACCCGCTTTCGGAACCGGTCGAAGGCGTCGAGGCGGCGGTCGCGTTCCAGGCCCGGATGGCGGCGGAACGGTCGTCGCTGCCCTACGACATCGACGGCGTGGTCTACAAGATCGACGACTTGGCGCTGCAGGGACGGCTCGGTTTCGTCGGACGGGCGCCGCGCTGGGCGACGGCGTGGAAATTCCCCGCCGAGCGGGCCACGACGGTCCTGGACGGGATCCTGATCCAGGTGGGGCGGACGGGGGCGTTGACGCCGGTGGCACAGCTGCGGCCGGTCAATGTCGGCGGCGTGCTGGTGACGCGGGCGACGCTGCACAACGAGGACGAGATTGCGCGGCGGGACGTGCGGGTGGGCGACACGGTGCTGCTGCAGCGGGCCGGCGACGTGATCCCCCAGATCGTCGAGGTGCTGCTCGACCATCGGCCGGCCGACGCCGCGCCGTTCCAGCCGCCGCTCGTCTGTCCGGCCTGCGGGAGTGCCGCGGTGCGGCCGCCGGACGAGGTGGTGCGGCGCTGCACGGGCGGGCTGATCTGTCCGGCGCAGGCGGTGGAGCGGCTGTCGCATTTCGTGTCGCGGGCGGCGTTCGACATCGAGGGACTGGGCGAGAAGACGATCAAGGAGTTCCACGCCGAGGGCTTGTTGAGGGAGCCCGCGGACATCTTCCGGCTGCCGTCGCACGAGGCTGCCGTCGCGGCGCGGGAGGGATGGGGACCGGTATCGGCGCGCAACCTGATGCGCGCGATCGAGGACCGGCGGGTGATCGCGTTCGCGCGCTTCATCTATGCGCTCGGGATCAGGCGGATCGGGGAGGCGAATGCGAAGCTCCTCGCGCGACACTACGGCGATGTTCGGAACTGGGTGGCGGCGATGCGCGAAGCGGCGGTGGTCGGCTCGGAGGCGCGCCAGGCGTTGGGGAGCATCACGCGGATCGGAACCGCGATCGCCGAGGAACTGGTGGCGTTCTTCGCCGAGGAGCGCAACGTCGCGGCCGTCGCGGCGCTGGCGGAGGAGCTCACACGCATCGAGCCGGAAGCGGCGGCGGCGGGATCGCTCTCGGGGCTGACGATCGTCTTCACGGGGACGCTGGAGACGATGACGCGGCCGGAGGCGAAGGCGATCGCCGAGCGGCTGGGCGCGCGGGTGACCGACACGGTGTCGAAGAAGACGGACCTCGTCGTGCTCGGCCGCGACGCCGGCAGCAAGGCCAAGCGCGCGGCGGAACTCGAGATCAGGACGGTGGACGAGGCCGGGTTTCGCGAGATCGCCGGCTGAGCCTCACAGGGTGGCGGGCGAGAGCAGCGACGACGTGGTGCCGTAGGCGCTGAGCGCCTGCGTGGCGGTGGCGGTGGCGGTGCCGGCGGCGCTCTGCACGCCCTGGCCGACGCCGAGCAGGAGGGCCTGCAGGTTGGTCGAAAGCTGCGCGAAGGGATCGGACGAGGTGGCGCCGCTCGCCGTGCTGGCGTTGGCCGTGTTGGCCGTGCTGGTGGTCTGGGTGGAAGAGGCCGTCGTGGCCGGGGCGGCGCCGCTCGCGCGGCTGTTGGTGCTGTTGGTGGCGGTGGCGAAGCTCGGCGAGCCGAAGCTCTGCGAGTTCGCGCTTTTCGCCGTGCCCGCTGCGTAGTTCTGGACGGACGCTGCGCCGTGCGAATGCGAGTGAACGTGCATGGTTGTTCCTTTCCGGTCCGTGCCGAGCCGTTTCGAAGCGGGACCTTCGACGTGTCGTCTTGGCACCGGAACCTTTGCAGGCGACGTGCCAGGCGATCTCGGGAGCGGCCAGGGCGCCGGGCGCGCGGCGGCGGTCCGGCAGCGGCAGACAATGCCGACGGGGTCGGCACGTTCTGCCGGGCAGCACGGTCTCCGGCGACCGCAAGGCTCCGGCG
>CAXUBM010000311.1:0-3121 GCA_964249235.1 uncultured Acetobacteraceae bacterium
CACAAGAAGCAGTCGGGCGGTTCGGGACAGTATGCCGAAGTGAAGATCGTGTTCTCGCCTCGGGAGCGCAACGAGGGCGTGCTGTTCGAGAACAAGGTGGTCGGCGGCACGGTGCCGAAAGAATACATCCCCGCCGTCGAGAAGGGTATTCGGGTGCAGGCGGATACCGGCGTGCTGGCGGGATTCCCGACCGTGGACTTCAAGTATACTCTCGTCGACGGGAAGTATCATGACGTCGACAGCTCGGCGCTCGCCTTCGAGATCGCGGCCAAGGCCGCCTTCCGCGAAGGCATGAAGCGGGCCTCGCCGGTGATTCTCGAGCCGATCATGGATGTCGAGTGCACGACGCCGCAGGACCATGTCGGCGACGTGGTGGGCGACCTCAACCGGCGGCGCGGGATGATCCAGAGCCAGGAGAGCTCGGGCTCGACGGTGATGGTGCGGGCGCACGTGCCGCTCAAGGAGATGTTTGGTTACATCTCGGACCTTCGCAGCATGACCAAGGGTCGGGCATCCTTCACGATGCAGTTCCACCATTACGATCCGGTGCCCCGCAACATCGCCGACGAGATCATGGCGAAGTCCGCCTGAGGCACCGGGCGGAGGAGAGTTGATGTCGAGAGGTGTCCTGGTCGGGTCGGGTCTGACCGTGGCGTGCTTGCTGGCGGGCGGCCCGTCGTGGGCGACGACCGAGACCCCCTCGGCGGTGGTGGCGCAGGCGTCGACGCCATCCTCGTCGATGACGGTGCGGCCGGGTGCGGGGACGGCGGCACCGATCGTATCGGCGCAGAACGGGATCGCGGGGCCGCTGCAGGGACCGCTCGCTTCGCCCGGGTTGGGCGGCGGTTGCTGTCCCTGCCGGCCGGTGGTGCACCACGTGCGGCATCGGGTGCGTGTGGCGCGCCGGCCGGCGCCGGAGCCGGTGGCCCTGGTCAGGCCGCTCGTGCCTTACGTGCCGCTGGTGCCTTACCGGCCGGTCTACGTCTACCGGCCGCTGGTGCCGGTCTATGCATACCGGCCTTACTTCTTCCGACCGTTCGTTTACGGGCGGTTCTTCGGGCCCCGGTTCTACTGAGCATCGAGAAGGCGGCAGAGACGGACCGACGCGTCGACGACCTCGGCAATCGGCTGGCCGTAGCCGTCGGCAACCCAGCGGCGGGCGATGCGCTGGATGCCGCCGACGATGCCGACCATGAGCAGCGACGGCGGCTCCCGGCCGTCTTGCAGGAGGGTCGCGAAGCGGTCGAGAGCGCGATCCTCGGCCGCGGCGACGGCCGGGTCGAGGCTGGCGATCTCGACGAGGAAGAGACGGGCGTGGTCGGGCGAGGCGCGCAGGAGGTCGAAATAGCGGGCCAGGGCGGCGCGGTGGCAATCGGGCGGCGATGACGCACCGATCGAGACAGCCAGTTCTCCGATGAGGCGCTCGTTGACACGCTGGTAGGCAGCGAGGAGGAGCGCGGCGCCGCTGGTGAAGGATTCGTAGAAGTATCGTTCGGTGAGCCCGGCCTCGTCGCAGATCGCCTTGATGGTGGCGCGGTGAATGCCGACCTCGCCGTAGACACGGATTGCCGCCGTGATGAGGCGGCGGCGGCGATCGTCGCGGCGCTCGTCGAGGGGCGAGCCGCGATATGTTCTGGTCGACGACATGCTTCGGCTTGACAGGTTTGGGCGCGGCCGCAAGCTCTGACAAGAGACGTTGTCAGAATGCCGGATGGGAGCGGGTCGATGCCGGATGGAGACGTCAGGGCCGAGACGAAACAGCGGGGTGAAGAGGCCGTCGAGCGGCTCGACGTGCTGATCGTCGGCGCGGGGCTGTCGGGGGTCGGGGCAGCCTGTCACCTGCTGGCGGACCGGCCGTCGCGGCGGATCGCGCTGCTGGAGGCGCGGGATGCGATCGGCGGCACCTGGGACCTGTTCCGCTATCCGGGCGTGCGATCGGACAGCGACATGCAGACGCTGGGATATCGGTTCCGTCCGTGGCACGACCCGAAGGCGATCGCGGACGGGGCCGACATCCTGACGTATGTGCGCGAGACGGCGCGTGCCTACGGCGTCGACCGCAAGGTGCGGTTCGGGCATCGGGTGACCCGGGCATCATGGTCGTCGGACGCGGCGTGTTGGACCATCGTGGTGGAGCGCGATGGCGGCCGCGCGGTGTTCAAGGCGTCGTTCCTGATGTTGTGCTCGGGCTACTACAGCTACGCGCAAGGGTATGCGCCGGTCTTCGAGGGGATCGAGGCGTTCGGGGGGCAGGTGGTGCATCCGCAGTTCTGGCCGGCGGGTCTCGATTGCGCGGGCAAGCGGGTGGTGGTGATCGGCTCGGGCGCGACCGCGGTGACGCTGGTGCCGGCGCTGGCGAAGGTGGCGGCGAAGGTGACGATGCTGCAGCGTTCGCCGAGCTATGTCATGTCGCTGCCGACGCGCGACGCGATGGCGGCAGGGTTGCGACGAGTGCTGCCGGAGCGGACGGCGGGACAGCTCGTGCGGGCGCGCAACATCCTGCTGTCGATGTATTTTTACGGACTGGCGCGACGCCGACCCGAGCGGGCGAAGGCGCGGCTGATCGGGATGGCGCGGCGGCAGTTGCCGGCGGGCTACGACGTCGAGACGCATTTCACGCCGCGCTACCGGCCGTGGGATCAGCGGGTCTGCTTCGTGCCGGACGGCGACCTGTTCCGCGCGATCAGGGAGGGACGGGCGGAGGTGGCCACCGACCGGATCGAGCGGTTCGAGGCGGAGGGCATCCGGCTCGCCTCCGGGCGGTTGCTGCCGGCTGACGCGGTGGTGACCGCGACGGGGTTGAGCGTGGAGCTGTTCGGGGGGGCGGCGCTGGAGGTGGACGGGCGGCGGGTCGAGCCGGGAGAGGCGTTGACCTACAAGGGGATGATGCTGGCCGGCGTGCCGAATGCAGCCTTCGTGGTCGGGTATACGAACGCCTCGTGGACGCTCAAGGCGGACCTGGTGTCGACGCATGTGTGCCGGTTGCTGAACTTCATGCGGCGGCGGGGATACGCGACGGTGGTGCCGGTGCCGCCGGAGGGCCTGCAGGCGCGGCCGATCATCGACTTCACGTCGGGGTACGTGCAGCGGGCGCTGGACATGATGCCCAAGCAGGGCGATC
>CAXUBM010000312.1:0-3116 GCA_964249235.1 uncultured Acetobacteraceae bacterium
GCGTGTCGTTGTCCGCCTCGACGCGCCTGACGTGGTCGGCGCCTTCCCAGATCACGTCGATCCTGTCCGGGTCGATGCGCAGGTGCGTCGCGATCCGCGACCGCGAGAAGTCCGACACCGTCACGATCCGCGCGCCGCCTGCGACCAGCCCTCGCTGCATCGCCTTGTACCAGCCGCGGAACCGCGGCGAATAGGAATCCGGCGTGTCGAACACCCCGGCATCGTGGATCACCACCGCCTGCCGGCGTCCGGCCAGCAGCGGCGCCGTGTTGCCCAGATTGAGCAGCAGCCCGCCTCCGCTCGCCATCGGCAGCTCGGCCTGTTCCCACAAATGACCGCGTGTCCGTCCGACCGTCCTGCCGCCGAGCCGTCCGAAGCGCCGGCCGCCGCGGGCCGCCCCGCGCGGCATCAACAGAACCGTCTCATCCCATTCGCCGCCGCCCGCCAGCTCGTCCATCGCGCCCGTCAGCTCGGTCGCGAAACGCTGCACGCCGGTCACCGGCTGGGTCAGGAAGCGCGCGTTGACGAAGAGCGTCATCTCCGCCCCACCGCCGGCACGACTGCCCGCAAGAGCAGCCGGTCGGGCTGCCGGGCGCGGGGCGGCGTCGGCGGCAGGGCCGCCAGCCCGAGAAGGTTAGGCACCGTCGTGCGCCGTTCTCAGGTGCCGCTGACGGCGAGCGTATCGCGCGACGCAGAGGCCCGATAGATGAAGCCCTTCAGTCCCAAAGCCCGGCGCGCCACCGCCGGGTCGACCCGCGTCAGCACCGTGCCGAGCATCTGCGCCCCGCCCGTCTGCAGCAGCCGCACCGCCGCACCCACCGCCTCGCGCGTCGTCCGCTCCCAGCGCACCACCAGCACCGTCGCGTCCGCCATGCGGCCCAGCACCATCGCGTCGGCCAGCGGCAGCACCGGCGGCGTGTCGATCAGGATCAGGTTGTAGGCACTGCGCGCGCTCGCGCTCAGCCGGGCCATGCGTGCCGAGGCCAGCAGCTCCTGCGGGTCCCCGCTCGCCTGGCCCGCCGGGATCACGTCGAGCTTGGGCAGCACCTTGCGGAAGACCGCGCGCCGCGAGCCGATCAGCTTGCCCGACAGCACCTCGCCCAAGCCCGGCGACGCCTCGCAGCCGAGCCGCGGCGCCAGCGATGGCCGCGCGAAGTCGCACTCCACCAGCAGCACCTTCCAGCCGGCCTGCGCGGCGTTGCGCGCCCAGCCGGCCGCGAACGGCGACTTGCCCTCCTCCGGAACCGCCCCCGTGATCATGATCTCCTTCGGCGGCTCCTCGCCCATGCCCCGCAGCCGCGCCCGCAGCAGGTCGTAGGCCGCCTCGCGCGCCAGCACCGCGCGCTTGCCGCCCAGCCGTCGCCGCCGCGACGTCGGGATCAGCGCCAGCGATGGCAGCCCCAGCGTCGCCTCGATCTGCTCGGGCATCGAGAAGCCGCGCCGCATCCGCTCGCGCAGGCAAGCCAGCCCGACGCCCAGTCCCAATGACAGGATCGCCGCCACCACCGTCAGCTGCGTGCTTTTCGGCGACGACGGACCGAGCGGCGGCCGCGCGCTCGACACCAGCGCCGCGTCCGGGTCCTGGATGCCGGCGGTGTTCGCGAGCTCCGTCGCCCGGTTCAGGAAGCTTTCGTAGATGCTGCGCGTCGCCCGTGCCTTGGTCTCCAGCGATTCGAGACCGATCTCGGCCGAGTTCTCCCGGCTGACCGACTGGCGAAGCTGGTCCAGCCGGGTGCGCAACCCGTCCTCCTGCTCGCGTGCCGCATTGACCGCCACCGTCAAGCTGTGCGCGATGTTGTTCATCTGCGCCGCCGCCCGCGCCCGCAGCCGCGCCAGCTGCGAGCGCACCGCCACCAGTTCAGGATTGCCGGCACCCTCGCTGACCGACAGCTCCGATTCGCGTCCGGCGACAGCGGTAATCTGCGACACCAGTTCCGAAATCAGCGGCGAGCTCACCACCTCCGGCAGCACCGACACCGGTGTGGCGCCGTGCAGCGCCATCTGCGCCTCGCCGAGCTGCGCCTCCTTCTCGGTCCGGTCGCGCGACACCTGCGCCAGCAGCCCCGTCACCGCGTCGAGCTCCTGCCGGTTGGCCGACAATGCCTGCGGTGCCCCGCTCGAGCTCGCGATCGTCTCGCTCAGCCCGTGCAGCTGCCGGTAGCGCTCCACCTTCGCCTCGTCCTGGTGCACCTGCTCGCTCAGCGTGCCGAGCTGCTGCTGGAACCAGTCGCGCGCCCGCTGCATGGCGATGAATTTCTCGCGCCGCTTGAAATCGAGATACTCCGCCACGATCCCGTTGGCGATCTGCGCGCTCAGCGCCGGGCGCCGCGTCGTCACCAGGATGTGCAGCACGTCGGAATGGGTCTCGTTGGCGAAGCTGATCTTGCTCGCCAGCGCCGCCGCGGCGAGATCCACCGGGTCGTTCGGCACCGCCACCGGCGGTTTCGCGCCGCTGATGTCCCTGATCAAGCCGTCGATCTTCTCGTGCAGCCCTCCGGTGCTCGGCCGGAATTCGGCGTCGTCGACCAGCTTGAGGTTGTTGACCACCCCGATCGCCAGAGCCGGCGCGCTCAAGATGTCCATCTGCGTGCGGATCAGCGCGTTGACGTCGCCCGAATCGTTCGAGATCGCCTGCAGGTCGCTGACCTGCGTGCGCTGCGGCTCGACCAGGATCGTCGTTTCGGCCGTGTATTCGCGCGGCATCGTGCTGACGACGAACGCGGTGCCCCCCGTCACCACCACCAGGCAGCCGAGCACCAGCACCGCGTGTCGGCGCAGGATGCGGCCGAACGAGACGACCGGAACGCCGATCGGCTCCAGCGCGCTGTTCGGGTCGTAGGCGTAGTTGGGACCGGCCGGCGGGTTCATGGACGGGCATCCCAGGTTCGTGGTTGGTGCGCGGGCGACGGCCGCGTTGCCGGTGCGCGCTCGTTCCGGTAGGATGACGTGCCGCGCCGGCGGGTCGGGAGGATTCGGTGTCGATGCGCATTATGGTCGGCATCGCGACGAGCGGGCGCGCGGCCACGCTTCGCCAGGCGCTCGCCTGCCTCGGACGGCAGACGCGTCCCGCCGACGCCGTCCTCGTCAGCGCGGTCGACGCTGCCGACCTCCCGGAC
>CAXUBM010000313.1:0-3116 GCA_964249235.1 uncultured Acetobacteraceae bacterium
GCGCAGATCACCGGATCGATCCTGGGCACCAGCCTGCTTGGGCTCGGCGTGGCGGTCGTCGTCGGCAGCATCGGACGGGAAAGGCAGCAGTTCAAGCGCGAGCGCGCCGGGCTGCTGTCCAGTCTGCTGATCCTGGTCTTGATCGCGCTGCTGCTTCCGGCGGTGTCCGACTACACCGGTCGCCGGTCAGGCCAGTCCACCGGACTGGTCGGCCGCGACGAGATGCTGAGCCTGGCGATCTCCGTCGTGCTGCTCCTGATCTACGTCGCCAACCTCTGCTACACGCTGATCACCCATCGCGACGTGTTTGCTTCCGGCGAGCGAGAGCGAAGCCCTTCTTGGTCGGTCGGCCGCAGCCTCGCCGTCCTTGTGGCTGCTACAATCGGAGCCGCGCTCGAGAGCGAGCTGCTTTCCGGCGCCCTCAGGCAGGCGGCTTCGGCCCTGCATCTCACCCCGATCTTTCTCGGCGTCATCGTCATTGCCCTGGTCGGCACCGCATCGGATCTCTTCTCCGCGGTGTGGTTCGCGCGCCAGAACCGTATGGGGCTGGTCATGAGCATCTGCATCGGATCGGCGATCCAGGTGGCGCTGGTGGTGGCGCCGCTGCGGCTGATCCTGTCCTGGCTGCTCGGGCGGCCGATGAACCTGGTGTTCGAGGACCCGCTCGACCTGTTCGCGATCGCCAGCACGGCCCTGATCGTCAACGCGATCGCCGGCGACGGCGAGACCACTTGGTTCGAGGGCGTCCTGCTGGTCGGTGTCTACGTCGTCTTTGGGCTGGCGTTCTTCTTCGTCTGATCCGACGCCCCTGGGAGCAGAGCGGGGTCGATGGGATCGCTGAACCAGATCACCCAGACGATCGGCTCGACCCCCGCGAGCAGGCCGACCACGTGGCGCCCGCAAGCGCGTCCCGATCGAGAGCGGCCTGCGCATGATCACCAAAGCGTGTCGACGCTGCTTGATCGTCAGGTCGGCTTGGTTGGTGACGCTGCGGTTGGCGTCGTCGAAGGCGGCATGGCGCTCCAGCGTGTCGAGCCGCTCCGAGACCGTCTCGACGCCCGCGACCGGCGTCAGCACCTCGAGCATCCTGATCAGCGCGGCCACGCCGCCGGCGGCGTTCCGGCGGATGAGGCCGTCCGGTCACGGAGGATGCGCCGAATTGATCGGACCGAAGCAGCGGCATTCTTGATTGGCCCGGACGAAATCATGCAGTTTCCCCGAATTGGGATTCGAGGTGACCGCGGAAGATGCTCGACTGGGATGATCTGAGATTCTTCTTGGCTGTTGCCCGCCATGGAACCCTGGCCACTGCCGCGAAACACCTGCATGTCACCCAGTCGACGGTGAGCCGACGTCTGGCGTCGCTGCAGGAGCGGATGGGCGTGCGCCTTCTGCAGCGTTCGGCAGAAGGCTACCTGCTGACGCTGGCCGGACAGAGCATCGTAGAGCGCGTGGAGCGGGTGGAGGCGGAGGCCCTGTCGGTCGAGCGCGCGGTGGCCGGGCATGACGTGCGGCTCGAGGGGCTGGTGCGGGTCGCGAGCTCGCAACTGCTTGCCAGCCACGTCCTCGCCGGGTGTTTCGCAGTCATCCACGCCCGCCATCCCGGCCTGCTGATCGAGGCCGTGGTCGACCGGAACGGCCACTCCTCGGAACCGGTCGAACCCGATATCCTGGTGCGGCTGCGTCGCTTCGACCCGCCCGACCTCGTCGTGCGCACCATCGGCACCATCGCGTTCGGCCTCTATGGATGCGTGGCCTACCTCGAGCGGCATGGTCATCCGGATCTGGCCGACGGCTGCGCCGGGCACCAGCTCATCACGCTGCTCGATGACCGTGATCTCTCGGAGCAGGCGGGCTGGCTTACCGAGCATGCCGGCCGGGCGCGTGTGGCATTGCGTGCCGACAGCTACGAAACTCAGCATTGGGTGGCAGCCTGTGGTGGTGGCCTGGCGCTGTTGCCCCGGTTCCGAGCGGACGCCGAGCCGGGCCTGCGCCGCCTCGATACGCCGGTTCCGGTCCCGCCGGCCGAGGTCTGGCTCGGCGTGCACCGCGAAAATCGGCAGGTGCCACGGGTGCGGGCCGTGCTTGACTGCCTGGCGGATGCGGTTCGCAGCCGGGCCTCGATACTCAACCCGTCCTCGTCGGTTGCCGCGCACGCTTGAGACGCAGCCGCCGGGGTCATCGCGCCGTCGGTGACTTCGTCGTGGCCCTCGACCCGGTCTGCTCGAGGCAACACGCGGAGCGAACCGGCAGAGCTCTCCGGCATGAGGGCGATCCAGTCGCGGACCCGAGATCACTTGCCTCCGCCCGTGTACATGAGGCCGCCTCCATTATTGTCGCTCTCGCCGGGACCCAGCTTGGTGATGAACAGGACGAGGAGGGTGAACCGGCTCAGGTCGCCCACGTCCTCCGGCGTGATCCAAACCCAGGTCGCGCCGGAATGGCTGGTGTAGACGGCGTCGTCAGGCACTTGGCTCTGGGTGCCGGCGTGAAACCAGCCGCTCGGGACATCATGCTGTAGGTCGACTCTCGTCACGGCATTGCTCGGATCGCCGCCGGAGCCGTGCTTGGAGGCGCCCTGAGCGCTGACCCGCGCCTGCTCGACGTCGAGGAAGCCTGGGTCGACAAAGGGCGGCAGCCGCATGGCGGCGCGGTAGACATCCTGCAGCTGCTTGACCGCGAGCGGATCGCAGATCGCGTCCGCTCCCCACTGCTCGCTCACAGTACGTTCGGCGCGCGGGCCGCCGAACGTACCGGTGGCGGTGCCGGACGCCTCGAGCTGATGAAGGCCGAGCTCGTCGCTGACCTGGACCGTACCCTGCTTGATGCGGATCTGCGATGGCAGCGTCGCCGGGTAGCGCTCGAGACGCGCGAGATTGTCCATCACCATCTGATACTGGATCGCCATCACCGTGCTGGCGGCGCGCGAGGTGCTCGCAGCCAGCTGCGTGTGGGTGCAGCCTGCCAGCATAAGGACAGCGCAAGGCCCAGCGAAACGCATCGATGGCATTCCTGTCCCGATCGAGGTCTCGTCGGCTCAGCCGGCGATCTTCTGGTCGGTCTCATGCTGGTTCAGCGCGTAGACCGCCCAGATCGCAGCCGGAATCCAGCCGATG
>CAXUBM010000314.1:0-426 GCA_964249235.1 uncultured Acetobacteraceae bacterium
GCGCTGGCCCGGCAGCTCGGGCAGGACCTCGGCATCGCCGTGCTGTTCTCCGCCCATGAGCTGAACCCGCTGCTTGGCGCGCTGGACCGCGTGCTCTACCTCGGCGGCGGCGCGGCGGCGCTTGGGCGGCGGTCGGGGCTTGGGCGGACGGGTCACGCGGCGGCCTTCAGGCGCGCTCCGGCGCGGCGGCGGTGCCGTGCAGGGCGAGAAGCAGGACGAGCAGGAGCGGATAGAGGCCGCAGGCCAGCGCGAACTCGAAGAGAGCGGGCGCCGCGGGCACGAGGCGCCATTCGAGGCAGGAGGTCAGGACCCACTGGGCGACGAAGAAGGTCAGGGCGACGGCCAGGAAGGCGAGCCAGCCGACGACGAGGCCGCGGCGCAGGATGGGGACGCGCAGGCGGATGGCCGCACCGTGAGCGGCGACCA
>CAXUBM010000314.1:436-3108 GCA_964249235.1 uncultured Acetobacteraceae bacterium
GGCGCAGGACGCGGGCATCGAGAGCGGGCGGTGCAGGGACCAGAACCACACCAGGATCAGGGCCGCCGCCTGCTGGAGTTCGGGCGCGCCGGGCAGGCCGAGCGGCAGCGCCAGGCCGGCGATGACCAGCAGGGTGGTGAGCGCCGGAATCAGCCGGCGGCCGGCGGCATCGAGACGGCGCACCAGCGACTGTCCCGGACGGATGCCCGGATGCCGCTGGGCGTGGTTCTCCGCGACGAGCGCCATCGGGGCTCACCTGCCGCCGTTGCCGGCGGCGGGAGCGGCGACCGCGGCGCGGCCGGGCGCCTCGGGGGGCACCACCGAGGCGAGCTTGTAGTCGAACAGGCGAACGACGCTGAGCTCGTCGAGGTCGGCGGCGGGCACCACGCGGTAGGCGCCGCCCTCGCGTCGGATGGTGCCGACGGGCAGGCCGGCGGGAAAGGCGTCGGCTTCCGAGGAGGTGAGCACGCGCTCGCCCTCGGTCGGGCGGACACCGTCGGGCATGTAGATCAAAGTCGGAAAGCGCCCGTCGGTTCCGGCCATGATGGCGGTGGCGCGGGAGCCCGCCAGCTGCACGGGAATGCGGCTGGAAGGGTCGGTGATGAGGAGCACGCGGGCCGAGCGGCGGCCGACCTCGGTGACGCGGCCGACCAGTCCCGCTGCGTCCAGCGCGATCTGGCCTTTGTGGACGGAACTGTTGGGACCGACATAGATCAGGACCGCGCGCGCGTAGACGCCGCCAGCGTCGGCGACGACCCGTCCGGTGACGTAGCTCGGCGCGGGCTCGGGTATCCAGCGCAAATTCTCCTTCAGCGTCGCGTTCTCGGTCTCCAGCGCCAGGGCGACCTCGTACCAGCGCACGAGGCGGGCGTTCTCGGCGCGCAGGCGGCGGTTCTCGGCGGCGAGATCGATCACGCCGAGCAGATCCTCGCCGACGCGGCCGATGCGCTGGGCGGGCTCGGCGAGCGTGGCGTAGAGGGGCGAGAGCCGGTCGGCGAGCCACATGCGGACGGCGCTGGCCAGGTGGTCGTCGGCGCGGCCGACGAGCATGACGACGAGGCTGGCGGTGAAGAACAGGGGAACGCCGAGCTTGGCGAGCGCCTGGCGGGCCTGGATGGAGAGCCGGATCATGACGGGGCGGCCCTCCTGGCGCGCGGGTGAAGCGAAAGGCCAGGGCGCCGCCCTGGACCGGCTGGGGCCAGCGGCCCCAGACCCGCGTCACTCGGTGGGGCGGGTCTCGGGTCGGTCCTTTAGTACATGGTGGTGAGCACGTTGCGAAGGCGCTTCATCTCCTCGAGCGCGCGGCCGGTGCCAAGGGCGACGCAGCTGAGCGCGTCCTCGGCCACGACCACGGGCAGTCGGGTCGACTCGCGCAGCACGTCGGCCATGCGGAACAGGAGCGCGCCGCCGCCGGTGAGCACGATGCCCTTGTCGACGATGTCGGCGGCGAGCTCGGGGGGCGTGTTCTCGAGGGCGACGGTGACGGCCTCGACGATCTGGCTGATCGGCTCGTAGAGGCTTTCGGCGATCTGGCGCTGGGTGACGACGACCTCGCGCGGGACGCCGTTCATCAGGTCGCGGCCCTTGACCTCGCGCCAGGGGCCGTCGCCTTCCCATTCCTCGGGCGGGCGGGCGGCGCCGACCTCGAGCTTGATCTTCTCGGCGGAGCTCTCGCCGATGAGCAGGTTATGGTTGCGCCGGATGTAGGAGATGATGGCCTCGTCCATCTTGTCGCCGCCGACGCGCACCGAGCGGGCGTAGACGATGCCGCCGAGCGAGATCACGGCGACCTCGGTGGTGCCGCCGCCGATGTCGACGATCATCGAGCCCGACGGCTCGGTCACCGGCAGGCCGGCGCCGATGGCGGCGGCCATCGGTTCCTCGATCAGCAGGACACGCCGGGCACCGGCGGCCTCGGCGCTCTCCTGGATGGCGCGGCGTTCGACGGCGGTGGAGCCGGAGGGGACGCAGATGATGATCAGCGGGCTGGCGAAGCCGCGGCGGTTGTGGACCTTGCGGATGAAGTGCTTGATCATCTCCTCGGCGACCTCGAAGTCGGCGATGACGCCGTCGCGCATCGGGCGGATGGCGGAGATGTTGCCGGGGGTGCGGCCGAGCATGTGCTTGGCTTCCTCGCCGACGGCGAGCACCTGCTTGCGGCCGCGGACCTCGGCGATGGCGACGACGCTGGGCTCGTCGAGGACGATGCCCCGGCCCTTGACGTAGACGAGGGTGTTGGCGGTCCCCAGGTCGATGGCCATGTCGGCGGACATGACGCCGAAAAGGCGGGAAAGCATCGGCGGGGCTCCGGACGTTTCGACGAGCGTAGGCCCTGCGGGGCGGCCACTTCCTGTGGCCGGGGTGCGGGCCGGGCGTGGGGCTTAACTGGCCGTCCGCGTGGCGGCAAGAGCGCGGTGGCGATTCAGGGCACGGCCGCGGCGGAGGAAACTCGGCGTTCACTCCCGCGTGAGACAAATCCCGGCCGCAAAAGCGACGTTTTACCGCCATCAGGCGGTCTACACGGTAAGGCGATTACGCCGCACGGCTGCAACAATGGAAGGTCAGCACACGATGACACACGTTCTCTCGACACGGTCGCTCACGCGGGTGGGTGGTCTGGTGGCGGCGGCCGGCCTGACGCTCGGCCTGTCGGCCTGCGATCCGTACAGCCC
>CAXUBM010000315.1:0-2323 GCA_964249235.1 uncultured Acetobacteraceae bacterium
GCCTGATGCATCGGCCGGCGAAGGTCTTCCTGGCGGGCGTCGCCGGCGCGACCGGCGATGGCGACCAGTCGCTCGCGACCGCGATCCGTCGCCCGCTCGCCTTCCGCGGCGACCCGTTCGCCGACCGGCCGGCCGAGGACCTTCCCGACCTCGAGCCCGAGCATCGTCTCGACGTTCACGCTGGCCTGGAGCACCTCCAGGCCGGGCTCGGCCAGCGCCAGGAGCAGGCCGTGGGGCTGGATGGTCCCGGGGATCTGGATCGGCTCGGTGTCGCAATGGGCCAGGTCGGCCTGGCCGGGCGGGCCCGTCGCGTCGGCCAGTTCGGTCAGCGTCAGCGGCGGCCTGATCCGTGCCGCGTAGCGGTCGAACATGTCGCGCTCCGGGCTCCGCGCGCGCCCGAAGGCGAGGATCCGCAGCTTGGCGACGTCAGGACACCGAGGCCGGCTCGTCGAGCTCGGAGCCCCACATCCGCTCCAGCCCGTAGAGCGTGCGCGCCTCGGGCTTGAAAAGGTGGACGATGACGTCGCCGACGTCGATCAGCACCCAGTCCGAGCCGCCGGCGCCCTCGATCTGCACCCGGCCCAGGCCCGCGTTGGCGATCTTGTCCTCGAGATGCGTCGCCATCGCGGTGATCTGCCGGTCGGCCAGGCCGGTCGCGATCACCATCCGGTCCGCAAACGCCGCGCGCCCGGCCAGGTCGAGGACGATGACGTCCTCCGCCTTGTCGTCGGCCAGGCTCTCGGTGATCACCGACAGGGCGCGGTCGAGCGCGCTCGGCTCGGCCGGCGCCCGCGGCGTGCCCGCCGGTTTGGGACCCGCGACGGCGGCCTTCTTGCGCGGCGTGCGGGCCGCCTTGGCGACCTCCGCCAGCGTCGATGCCGGCAGGGAAGCCGGCCGGCGTGGCGCTCTGTCGCTGTCTCCGACGGGCTTTCTGGCTATGACCGATCCCCCTGCCCTGCCCCGCAGGACTTGCTTGTCTGCCCGGCCTCGCGCAGCGCGGTGGCCGAAATGTTCGTCTCAGGCCCGACCAGGTAGACCCAGGCCGGCGCCGCCGCCGACGCCAGCCGGCTCGCGTCCCGGGTCCGCCGCCGCCAACGTCGGAAACGATGCGCCGCCTGTCCCGACAGCGCCGGCCGATTGTAGGAAGGTCGAGGGAACACCGCAAAGGGAACCAGACGGACGATGCGATCCCAGCCGCGCCAATGCGGCAGGTCGCGCAAGCTGTCCGCGCCCATCAGCCAGACGAACTGCGCCGCCGGGAACCGCAGCCGCAGCGCCGCCAGCGTATCGTGGGTGAAGCGCGTGTTCAGGTGGCGCTCGATGTCGGTGGCGACGATCCGCCGCCCGTCGGCGAAACGCGCCGCCGAGGCCAGCCGCTCGTTGATGGTGGCCATCGGCTTGCCCGCTTTCAGCGGGTTGCCCGGCGAGACCAGCAGCCACACCTGATCGAGCCGCAACGCACGCAGCGCGCGCTCGGCCATCTGCCCATGACCCTCGTGGGCCGGATTGAACGACCCGCCGAGCAGGCCGATGCGGATCCGGCGCCGGTCGCCGAAGCGCGAAGGCACCACCTGCCGGCGCGTGCCGGCATGGCCATCGCGTGCGATCAGGGCCGCTCCTGGCCCGTGCCGAGCACCTCGTAGCGGAACGTCGTCAACTGTTCGAGACCGATCGGTCCGCGGGCGTGCAGCCGCCCGGTGGAGATCCCGATCTCGGCGCCGAAGCCGAACTCGGCGCCGTCGCAGAACTGCGTCGACGCGTTGACCATCACCACCGCGCTGTCGACGCCTTCGACGAACGCCCGCGCCGCCGCCGCGTCCTCGGTGACGATCGCCTCCGTATGTCCGCTACCGTGCGCCAGAACATGGGCCACCGCCCCCTCGACGCCATCGACCACTGCGACCGACAGCACCGCATCCAGCCACTCCGTGTCGAAATCCTCGGCGGACGCCGTCGGCAGATCCGGCACGATGGCGCGCGCCCGCGCGTCCGCCCGGAACGCGCAACCGCGCTCGGCCAATGCCGCGACCAGTCCGGGCAGCATCGTCTGGGCACAGGCGGCGTCGACCAGCAGCGTCTCGGTCGCGCCGCAGATGCCAGTTCGCCGCATCTTGGCGTTGACCACCAGCCGCCGCGCCATCGCCGGGTCGGCGGCCGCGTGCACGAAGGTGTGACAAAGCCCTTCCGCGTGCGCCAGCACCGGCACGCGCGCTTCCGCCTGCACCCGCTCGATCAGCGACCGGCCGCCGCGCGGTATGATCAGGTCGACCAAACCCGACGCCACCAGCATGGCCGCGACGAACGCCCGGTCCGGCGTCGGCGC
>CAXUBM010000315.1:2333-3094 GCA_964249235.1 uncultured Acetobacteraceae bacterium
GCATGCAGCGCGGTGCCCAGGTTCGTCCAATGGATCGCGCTCTGCGGTTCCAGCTGCAGCGCGGCGCGGTGCAGGCGGATCGCTTCGCCGAGCTGCCCGCTCGCTTGCAGCGCGTTGGCGAGATTGCCCAGCAGCGCCGCCGAGGCAAGGTTGGGATTGACCTTGCCCTCCTCGCTCTCGACACGGACCTCGACCGTGATGCCGCCCGGCATCGCGAGCACGTGCTTGCCGCCGTCCGCTGCCCAGCGGCGCGGGGGCGCGTCGAGCAGGTGGAAGGAGGCTTCCTGCACCGCGCCGTTCGCCGCCACTTCGGTCACGGCGGCGTCGCGGATGTTGGCGGCGAGCTGCGCCTCCGCGCGCCCGCTCGCCTGGGCGCTGCGGAAACTTTCCGAGCCGCCGCGCAGGATGACGGCGTTGCCCGACTTGATCGTCAGCGCCGCCGCGTCCGCGCCCACGTTGGGCCGGCTCTCGTAGATCATCCCGATCACGCCGATCGGCACCGCGACCCGCCTGATCCGCAGCCCGTTCGGCCGCGTCCAGTCCGCCAGCACCCGGCCGACCGGATCGGGCAGGGCGGCCACGATCTCCATTCCCCGCGCCATCGCCTCCAGGCGCGACGCGTCCAGCGCCAGCCGGTCTCGCATCGCGGCCGGGCCGGTGAAATCGGCGAGGTCCGCCGCGTTCGCCCGCAGGATCTCGGCCGAGCGCGCCCGCAACGCGGCGGCCGCCGCCCTCAGCGCGTCGTCGCGCTGGGCCTGCGG
>CAXUBM010000316.1:0-3089 GCA_964249235.1 uncultured Acetobacteraceae bacterium
CCCGTTAACCTGTTAGAAGCTTTTAACGCACGGTGCAGAACGGTGCACCCGTTTTTTGGACGCCGCCATATTTTTCGATCGCTGGTGACGGGGTCTGGGGGCGCGCGCCCAGCCGCGTCAGGGGGCGGCGTCCCTTGCCCTGGTCACCCGCGCGTCCAGCCGCTCGTCGTCGATGCCCTCGGGCTCGAGATGGGCGGTCGCCTCGACCTGGCCGCCGAGCGCCTCGCCGACCGCGGCCTCGGTGCTGTCGCCGATGGCGTGGCCGTGCTCGACGGACAGGCCGCCGTCCACCTCGAGATGGTATTCGACGAAGGTGCGGTCGCCGGAGAAGCGGGTGCGCAGGTCGTGGACGTCGCGCACGCCGTCGACGGCGAGCACGGCGGTGCGGATGCGCTCGCGCTCGGGACGGGAGATCTCGCGGTCGAGGAGCTGGACGAGGGCGTCGTTGGCGATGGAGCGGGCGGCGAGCCCCATCCAGGCGGCCATGGCGAGTGCCACGACGGGGTCGACGCGGCGCCAACCGGTGAGGGGGGGGGCGAGGAGGGCGGCGAGCACGGCGGCGTTGAGGGCCAGGTCGGCGCGGTAGTGGATCCGGTCGGCGGCGATGGCGGTGGAGTGGGTGCGGCGGACGACGGCGCTCTGGAGGAGGACGAGGCCGAAGGTGGCGGCGATGCTGGCGAGGATGACCGCCAGGCCGATGCGGAACTCGTGCAGGGGCTCGGGGAAGATCAGGCGGCCGACCGACTGGAAGGCGAGCACGACGGCGGCGCCGCCGAGGAAGGCGGCCTGGGTGAAGGCGGCGACGGCCTCGCCCTTGCCGTGACCGAAGCGGTGCTCGCCGTCGGCGGGACGCTCGGCGTAGCGGACGCCGGCGAAGGTGACGAGGGACGCGCCGGTGTCGATGAGGCTGTCGACGGCGGCGGTGAGCAGCGCCATCGAGCCGGTGAGCAGCCAGGCGGCGAGCTTGACGGCGGTGGTCAGGATGGCGACGGCCAGGGTGACGCGGGTGGCGAGGCGCCGGAGGCGGGGGTCGGCTTGGGGTGCGTCCATGGCGTGCTGTCGATCGCTCCGGGCGTTCTCCAATAAAGGGAGCGAGCCGGGAGAAGGAAGGCCGGGGCGCCGCCCCGGACCCCGCTTGGGGGTCGCACCCCCAAGACCCGCGGGCGTTAGGCCATCGGTGTCACGGGCCGGTCCGTGGTCCTACTTGAGGTGCTGGGCGAGGAGCTTGTTCATCTCGAACATGGTGACGCGGTCCTTGCCGAAGACCTTCTTCAGCTTGTCGTCGGCGACGATCTGGCGGCCGTCCTCGGGGGCCTGGAGCTTGTGGGCCTTGATGTATTCCCAGACTTTGCTGACCACCTCGCCCCTGGGCATGGTGCCGCCGCCGACCACGGCGGCGAGCTCCGCGGAGGGCTGCAGAGGCTGCTGCAGCGCGTTGGGCTTGTTGCCTTCCTTGGGCTTCTTGACCGGCGTGCCCTTGGGGGGTGCGGCGTCCTTGGTGGGGGTCTTGCTCGGGGCTTTCGTCATCGGTTTCCTCTGCCGGCCGAATCATTCGATCCGCCGCTACTGAACATCATCCGGACGGGCGAGGCCACCCGGCGACGGCCGATCGGCGGGAAAGAAGCGGTTGGGAGGGCGGCGAAGGCCAAGATGGTCGCGCAGTGTGGTACCGTCGTAGCGGGTTCGGAACAGGTGGCGGGATTGTAATTCGGGGACCAGGCGGGTGGCGACGTCGTCCAGGCCGCCGGGCTGCCAGGAGAACATCAGGTTGAAGCCGTCGGCGCCGCGCTCGGCGAGCCAGCGCTCCATCTCGTCGGCGACGGTGGCGGCGGTGCCGACGAAGGCGAGGCCGGCGTAGGAGCCGGCACGAGCGGCGAGCTGGCGGATGGTCAAGCCTTCCGTGCGGGCGAGGTCGATCATGCGGGCGCGCGCGCTGTGGCTGCTGTTGGTGGGCGGGATCTCGGGCAGCGGACCATCGGGGTCGTGGCCGGAAACGTCGTGGCCGAGCATGCCGTTGAGCGAGGCGATGCCGCTGTCGTAGTGGACGAGGCTGTCGAGGTGGTCGCGCCGGCGGCGGGCTTCCTCGACGGTGTCGGCGATGACGACGAAGGCGGCGGGAAGGATCTTGAGACTGTCGGGGTCGCGGCCGAGGGTCGCCATGCGGCGGTGGATGTCGGCGTAGAACGCCTGGGCGGAGGCGAGATCGCGCTCGGCGGCGAAGATCACTTCGGCGGTTTCGGCGGCGAGCTGGCGGCCGGCCTCCGAGCCGCCGGCCTGGACGATGACCGGCCAGCCCTGGACGGGACGGGGGATGTTGAGCGGGCCGCGGACGTCGAAATGGGGGCCGTGGTGGTCGAGCACGTGCAGGCGGGCGGGGTCGAAGAACAGGCCCTGCTCGACGTCGCGCAGGATGGCGTCGTCGCTGAAGCTGTCCCACAGGCCGGTGACGACGTCGTAGAACTCGCGGGCGCGGCGGTAGCGCTCGTCGTGGTCGGGCTCGGTGGGGTGGCCGAAATTGAGCGCCGCGTCGGGGTTGGCGGTGGTGACGATGTTCCAGCCGGCGCGGCCGCCGCTCAGGTGGTCGAGCGAGGCGAAGCGGCGGGCGACATGGTACGGCTCGTCGAAGGTGGTGGAGGCCGTGGCGACGAGACCGATGCGCTCGGTGACGGCGGCCAGGGCGGAGAGCAGGGTGAAGGGCTCGAAGGAGGCGACCGTGTGGCTGCGCATCAGGGCGGCCGGCGGCATGTTCAGGACGGCCAGATGGTCGGCCATGAAGAAGGCGTCGAAGCAGGCGGCCTCGAGCGTGCCGGCGAGACGGCGGATCAGGGGCCAGCTGAAGTTGGCGTCGGCGGCGGCGCCGGGGTAGCGCCAGGCGCCGGTGTGGATGGTGACGGGGCGCATGAAGGCGCCGAGATGGAGCATGCGGGACATGGCGGCCTCGGGAGTGGCGAGTGGCACGGTGTTCGCGTATGGCGGCGGAGAAGTGTCGAGGGTGGCTTATGACTCCGCGTGTCCACACTGTCTTCATCGCCGGCGTGCTCGCGTCGGCGGGTGCCGCGGCGATGGCCGCGCCGTTGGCAGCACCGGTG
>CAXUBM010000317.1:0-3076 GCA_964249235.1 uncultured Acetobacteraceae bacterium
GTTGAGCTCCTCTGCGGTCTTGCCCACACCGGAGAACACGATCCGCGCCGGCGGCAGCCCCGCCGCCACCGCGCGCTCGACCTCGCCCAGACTGACCGCGTCCGCGCCGGCGCCCATCGCCGCCAGCAGCCGCAGCACCGCCAGCCGGTCGTTGGCCTTGATCGCGTAGTGGATCGCGTCGCGCCCGATCCCCCAGCGCCCGAGCGCCTCCGCCAGACGCGAGAAGCGCGCCCGCACCGTGTCGGCTCCGATCACCCACAGCGGCGTCCCGCACCGCTGCGCGATCTCAGCCAGCGCCACCTCCTCTAAGACGAGCCCCGACTCGCCCCAGCGCAGACCGGGCGCCCGGTGGGCCAGCAGGGCAGGGATGTCCGCCTCGGTCACGCGAGCCCCGTCGAGCGGAAGGTCAGGTTCAAGCGGACCGCGCCGCGCGACGGCAGCCGCGCCACCCCGTGATAGCCCAGGCGCGACGCACCGCCCCACACCACCACGTCGCCGGCCGCCAGCCTGATGCGCCGCATCGGATCCGCCCGCGACAGTCCGCCCCAGAGGAACGTCGCCGGCGCTCCCAGCGACACCGACACGATCGGGCTCGTCAGGTCCGCCTCGTCGTGATCCTTGTGGGCCGACAATGCGCTGCCCGGCTCGTAGCGGTTGAGCAGGCAGCAATCCGGCGCGAACGCGTCGAAGTCCGCCGCCGCCGCCGCTTCTCTCGCCAGCCGGCTGAAGGCGTCGGGCATCGCCGGCCAGGCCGTCCCGGTGAGCGGGTCGACCCGATCGTAGCGGTAGCCGCGCCGGTCGCTCACCCAGCCGCGCCGGCCGCAGTTGGTCATCGCCACCGACATCCGCCTGCCCCCCGGCGTTTCGAGATGCCGGAAGGGCGAGAGCGACGCGACCGTCCGGATCTCCGCCTCCAACGCGGCGAGCGACGCGGTGGCGAAGCCGCGCAGCGCCCAGGCTTGCGGCCCGAGCACCTCCTTGCCCGAGATCCCGGTCGCGTCGACAAGGTCGCTCATCGAACCTCGGGAGCCCGCCCCATGGAGCTGCATGTCTCGCCCACCTCGCCCTTTGCCCGCAATGTCCGCATCGCCGTGATCGAGCTCGGCCTCGAGGACCGCGTGCGGCAGGTGGTCGTCGACCCCTGGAGCGACGAGAGCTACCGCGCGGTCAATCCGCTCGCCAAGGTCCCCGCGCTCAGGCTCGAGGACGGCGGGACGCTGACGGAATCGACGGTGATCGCCGCCTGTCTCGACGAGCTCGCCGGCGGCCGCCTGTTCGCCGACCGCTGGCCCACGCTGCGTCTCGCCGGGCTCGCCAACGGCATGACCGAGGCCGTCGTCAAGCTCGTCATCGAGGGCCGGCGCCCGGCCGACCGCCAATGGCAGCCGGCGATCGACCGCCAGTTCCAGGCCGTCGGCGCCGCCCTGTCCGTCCTCGAGGCGGAGCCCTTCGTCCCCGGCTTCGGCGAGATCAGCCTCGCCGTCGCCCTTGCCTATCTCGAGTTCCGCTGCCCCGCGTACCGATGGCGCGACCGCCACCCCAGGCTCGCCGCCCACCTCGCCTCGTCCGACGACCGCGCCTCGTTCCAGCAAACCAGACCACCGCAGTAGGGACCGAGCCCTTGCGGAGCCCCTGCCTCGCTAGGTCGCCGGCGCCGGATAGGTCTTCGGATAGTTGATCTCTCCCGGCGGCCCCGGCGGCACCGGGCTGCCCTTGCGTCCGCAGCCCGCCACGCCCAGCAACAGCACGATCGCCAGCAGGACCCTCATCGCCCCAATCGCTCCATCCAGTCCCGCGCCGCCGCCCGCACGTTGCCCGGCGCGGTTCCCCCGAAGCTGGTCCGCGACGCCACCGACGCATCCACGCCCAGCACCGAGACGATGTCGGCCGTGATCCGCTCCTCCACCGCCTGCATCTCCGCCAGCGGCAGCGCCTCCAGCCCCACGCCGAGCGCCTCCGCCCGCGCCACGATCCGGCCCGTCACGTGGTGCGCGTCCCGGAACGCCATCCCCAGCACCCGCACCAGCCAGTCGGCCAGATCCGTCGCGGTGGCGAACCCCGCGCCCGCCGCGGCGCGCATCCGCGCCGTGTCGGCCCTCAGGTCGCGCACCATCCCCTCCACCGCCGCCAGCGCCAGCGACGCCGCCTCGGCCGCCTCGAACACCGGCGGCTTGTCTTCCTGCATGTCCTTGGCGTAGGCGAGCGGCAGGCCCTTCATCACCGTCAGCAGCGCCACCAGCGCGCCCGTCACCCGTCCCGTCTTCGCCCGCACCAGCTCGGCGGCGTCCGGGTTGCGCTTCTGCGGCATGATCGAGCTGCCCGTCGAGAATGCGTCCGACAGCCGGATGAAGCCGAAGGGCGCCGAGCACCACAGGACGATCTCCTCGGCCAGCCGCGACAGGTGCCCCGCCATGATCGCCAGGACGGCGAGGAACTCGAGGGCGAAATCGCGGTCCGACACCGCGTCGAGCGAGTTGGCCATCGGCCGCGCGAAGCCCAGGGCCGCCGCCGTGGCGTCCCGGTCGATCGGAAACGACGTCCCCGCCAGCGCCGCCGCCCCGAGCGGGCTCTCGTTCATCCGCGCGCCAGCATCTCGACATAGGCGAGCAGATGGTGCCCGAACGTCACCGGCTGCGCCGACTGCAGGTGGGTCATGCCCGGCATGGGATCGGCCGCGTGCTCGGCGGCCCGCTCCGCCAGCGCCCGCATGCAGGCCAGCACCTGCTCCGCGAGCCCGTCGATCGCGTCGCGCGTCCAGAGCCGGAAGTCGGTCGCGACCTGGTCGTTGCGGCTGCGCGCCGTGTGCAGCCGGCGTCCGGCTTCCCCGATCCGCTCGGCCAGCCGCGCTTCGACGTTCATGTGGATGTCCTCGAGCGCGTCGCTGAAGTCGAACCGGCCAGCCTCGATCTCGGCCGCGATCGCCGCCAGGCCCGCCTCGATCAGCGCCGCGTCTCCGGGCGGGATGATGCCCTGCCGTCCCAGCATCGCGGCGTGCGCCGCCGATCCGGCGACGTCCTGCCGCCACAGGCGCCGGTCGACGCCGATCGAGACGTTGATCGCCTGCATCACCCCGCCC
>CAXUBM010000318.1:0-3073 GCA_964249235.1 uncultured Acetobacteraceae bacterium
GCGCCGGGCGGATCTGGTGGTGCTGGACGAGGCGCTGCAGGTGGCCGGGGTGTAGTTCTCGGTACGGCCGGCCGAGTTCGGCGCGACGACCCCGGGCCGTTGACGCCGTCCATCGGCGCCGGGGACTGCGACGGGCTGCTTACGCGTGTGGACGCCGCCTCGTCTCCCTCGGCGCGGACCACGTCATCGTCACGAAAGCGACGATCTCGTCGCGCGGATCGTGGAGGGCACCAACGGCAAGGGCGCACGCGTCGTCTTCGATCCCGTCGGCGGGACAGCATCAACACGCTCGCGCAGGCGACAGCGAAGCGCGGTCCGATCTTCTGCTGCGGCATGCTGTCCGGCGAGCGACGCCGTTTCCCATGGCCGCCTTCGGACGCCGGATCGCGATGTTCGGCTACACGTTGGCGCGCCGCTTCCCGTTCGCCCAGATCGCGGCAGCCTACGAACGCTCGAAAGCGATCAGCAGATCGGAAAGGTGGTCATCGCGTTCTGACCGCCGGACGGGTCCGGGGCGCTGCCGCCGGCGGGGTTCGGAGCGTCCCTGGCCTCAGGCGGCGCGCTTTCCAAGCCGCCCGGTGTCGGCGAGCGTTTCGGCGATCTGGATCGCGTTCAGCGCCGCGCCCTTGCGCAGGTTGTCGGCCGCGCACCACAGCGCCAGGCCGTGCGGCACGGTGGGGTCGACGCGCAGGCGGCTGACGTAGACGGCGTCCTCGCCGGCGGTCTCCATCGGGGTGGCGTAGCCGCCGTCTTCGCGGGTGTCGTGCAGGATGACGCCGGGGGCGTTGCGGAGGGCGCGGCGGGCGTCCTCGAGGGAGACGGGGCGCTCGAATTCGACGTTGATGGATTCCGCGTGGCCGATGAAGACGGGGACGCGGACGCAGGTGGCGGCGACGGCGATGTCGGGATCGAGGATCTTGCGGGTCTCGACGGCCATCTTCCACTCTTCCTTGGTCGCGCCGTCGTCGGTGAAGCGGTCGATGTGGGGGATGACGTTGAAGGCGATCTGCTTGGTGAACTGCTCGACGCGGGGCGGGTCGTTGACGAAGGTGCCCTTGGACTGGGTGAACAGCTCGTCCATGCCTTCCTTGCCGGCGCCGGAGACCGACTGGTAGGTCGAGACGACGATGCGGCGGATGCGGCCGAGGTCGTGGAGCGGCTTCAGCGCCACGACCATCTGGATGGTCGAGCAGTTCGGGTTGGCGACGATGTTGCGGCGGATGCGGGCCAGGGCGTGGGCGTTGACCTCGGGCACGACGAGCGGGACGTCGTGCTCCATGCGGAACTGGCTGCTGTTGTCGATCACCAGGCAGCCGGCGGCAGCGGCGCGGGGGGCGTGGGTGGCGGAGACGGCGGCGCCGGGGCTGAAGAGGCCGAGATCCCAGCCGGCGAAATCAAAGGCTTCGAGGTTGCGGACCTTGAGGACCGAGTCCGCGCCGAAGGAGACTTCCTGGCCGGTGGAGCGACCCGACGCGACGGCGGCGACCTCGGCCGTGGGAAAGTGGCGCTCGGCGAGGGTCTTGAGCATTTCGCGGCCGACCGCACCGGTGGCGCCGACCACGGCGACCCGAAACGACATGGGGGTGATCCTCCGTCAGAGCGGCTGAGGTAGGGCGCCCGGGCCTCGGGGGCAAGCGCGGTTCGCAGGACCGTAACGGTCGCGGCCGGAACCACCGTCGGTGCGAGCGCGTCCTCCAGGGGATCGATGACACCACAAGGAGCCCGCCCATGAGCGCCACCATGAAACCTTCCAGCGGGAACCGTCGCATTCCGCCGGCCGCGGCGGAGAAGGCACCGTTGTGCACGTTCGTCATCTTCGGGGCGCATGGCGACCTGACCAAGCGGCTGCTGATCCCGTCCTTCTACAATCTGGCGGGCGCGCACCTGCTCGACGACGGGTTCAAGCTGATCGCGGTGGATCGGGTGGAGAGCTCGGACGACCAGTTCCGCGACGAGCTGCGGCAGACGATGCAGGACTTCACCAAGGACCCGAACGCGGAGTTCTACACGCCGCAGATCGACGAGGCGACCTGGGGTTGGCTGGCGTCGCGGGTCAGCTACCAGCAGGCGGACTTCACCAAGGACGAGGACATCCACAAGCTGGCCGGGCGGGTGTCGGGCAACGCGGTGTTCTACTGCGCGGTGGCGGCGCGCTTCTTCTCGGTGGTGGCGGAGCAGATCGGCAAGGCGGGGCTGCTCAAGCAGAGCGAGGGAGCGTTCAGACGGCTGGTGGTGGAGAAGCCGTTCGGGTCGGACCTGGCGAGCTCGAAGACGCTGAACGCGACGCTGCTGGCGCAGGCGGACGAAAGCCAGATCTACCGGATCGACCATTTCCTGGGCAAGGAGACGGTGCAGAACATCCTGGCGTTCCGGTTCGGCAACGGGATCTTCGAGCCGTTGTGGCGGCGGGAGTATATCGACAACATCCAGGTGACGGCGGCGGAGACGGTGGGGGTGGAGCAGCGGGGCGCCTTCTACGAGCCGACCGGCGCCCTGCGCGACATGGTGCCGAACCATCTGTTCACGCTGCTTTCGATGGTGACGATCGAGCCGCCCAACTCGTTCGACGCGGAAAGCGTGCGGTCGATGAAGCAGGCGTTCCTGGAGAGTCTGCATCCGGTCCGCCCGGAGAACGTGGTGCGCGGTCAGTATACGGGCGGCACGGTCGACGGAACACAGGTGGCGGGATACCGGGAGAGCCCGGGGGTGGCGCATGACAGCGTGACCGAGACCTACATCGCGATGAAGCTGGAGGCGGACAGCTTCCGCTGGTCGGGGGTGCCGTTCTATCTGCGGACCGGCAAGTGCATGACGGGGCGGCGGACGGAGGTGGTGGTGCACTTCAAGCAGGCGCCATACGCGATGTTCCGCGACACGCCGGTCGACAAGCTGACGCCCAACAACCTGACGATCAACATCCAGCCCAAGCAGGGGATCACGATGGGGATCTCGGCGAAGGTGCCGGGACCGAAGATGGACCTGGCCGGGGTGGCGATGCGCTTCAGCTACGAGGACTCGTTCGAGCTGGAGCCGAACGTGGGCTACGAGACGCTGATCTATGACTGCCTGGTGG
>CAXUBM010000319.1:0-3070 GCA_964249235.1 uncultured Acetobacteraceae bacterium
CAACCGAGAAATTGCGCAGATCCGACGGGTAGCCAACACGGTCCAGAGTCGGTGTGAGCGGCCGGCCGGGAAGTGGCCCCGAGGATGACGGGTCATTGGGCGTGTTCATCAAAGCGTCTCCATGCCCGGTCTCGCCACGGTTCCGGCGCCCGCGGCTGTCTCATCGTTCGAAGAACAAAGCGATCCGCTGGCCACACTGCGTTGTGAAAGGTCTCGTTACGTTGCGGAACATAGGTGCGATGCGTCAAAACGACCATATCGGGCCTCGCTTCTGTGGCATCCGAGCCACAGATGAGGGGGGAGCCGGTGCGTGCGGCATCGGGCCGTGTAAACTAAAGCCTTCGGGCATTCGATATACCGGGTTCGCAAGGCCGCACGGCAGCAAGCGCGGGAACGCGCCGGCCGACGGTCGGCCTTCAGCAGGGACGGGAGTTACGACGTGGCGGTTCCGTTGCTACAGGTGGTCAAGGTCGGCGCGTACGTGGTCAAGCAGCACGTGCTCGGACGCAAGCGCTATCCCCTCGTGCTGATGCTGGAGCCGTTGTTCCGCTGCAACCTGGCGTGCAACGGCTGCGGCAAGATCGACTATCCCGATCCGATCCTCAATCAGCGGTTGTCGGTGGAAGACTGCGTCTCGGCGGTGGTCGAGTGCGGCGCGCCGGTGGTGGCGATCGCCGGCGGCGAGCCGCTGCTCCACCGGGACATGCCGACGGTGGTCGACAAGATCCTGCGGATGAAGAAATTCGTCTATCTGTGCACCAACGCCCTGCTGCTCGAGAAGAAGCTCGACGACTACAAGCCCGATCCGTACTTCTCGTTCGATGTACATCTGGACGGCAACCGCGAGGACCACGACCATGCGGTCAGCCAGGAAGGCACCTACGATCGGGCGGTGGCGGCGATCCGCGAGGCGAAGCGGCGGGGCTTCCGGGTGTCGATCAATTGCACGCTGTTCGACGGGGCGAGCGCCGAGCGGACGGCGAAGTTCTTCGACGACGTGATGGCGATGGGCGTGGACGGGATCATGACGTCGCCCGGCTACGCCTACGAGCGGGCGCCCGACCAGGCGCACTTCCTGAGCCGCCAGAAGACGAAGACGCTGTTCCGCGACATCTTCCGTCATGGGCGGGCAGCCGGCAGCAAGTGGAAGTTTACCCAGTCGCCGCTGTTCATGAGCTTCCTGACCGGCAACGAGACCTACCGCTGCACGCCGTGGGGCAAGCCGCTGCGCAACGTGTTCGGCTGGCAGCGGCCCTGCTACCTGCTGGGCGAGGGCTACGCGCCGAGCTTCAAGGCGCTGATGGACGAAACCGACTGGGACGCCTACGGCACCGGCAACTACGAGAAGTGCGCGAACTGCATGGTGCACTCGGGCTACGAGTCGACCGCGGTGATGGATGCGGTGAAAAGCCCGCTCAAGACGCTCAAGGTGGCGCTGCGCGGGCCGGACATCGACGGGCCGATGGCGCCGGAGATCTCGCTCGAGCGGCAGCGGCCGGCGGAGTTCACCTTTTCCAGCCACGTGCAGGCGAAGCTCGACGAGATCACGGCCGCCGGCACGGGCAAGGGGAACCGGCCTCGAGTCGAGGTGCGGCGGACGGCGTCGGAGCCGGTGGACGCGGCGGACTGACGCAAGGCCGGGGGCTCGCCCGTCGACCGGCATCCTTGAGGTCGGGCGGGCCTGGGGGCGCCGCCCCCAGCGGGTCCAGGGCGGCGCCCTGGCCTGCGGTCCGCCCCGACATTTAAGGCCACACGGATCCGGGGTAGACAGGCGCGATGCAGATCGCGATGGCTTGCGTCGTCATCCTGGCGCTGGTGCTGGTCAACGCCCTCTTCGCGATGAGCGAGATGGCCCTCGTCTCGTCGCGACAGGCCAAGCTCGCCGAGCTGGTCGAAGGGGGTGTGCCGGGGGCGAAGCTGGCCCGGACATTCTCAGCCGACCCCTCGGTGTTCCTGCCGACGATCCAGGTCGGGATCACGCTCGTCAGCGTGCTCGAGGGCAGTTTCGGCGGAGCGCAGCTCGCCGGACGCATCACGCCGTTGCTGGCACGCGTGTCGTGGCTTCGGCCGGTGGCGAGCGAACTCGCCTTCGTCCTCGTCGTCGTCGGGATCACCTTCCTGATGCTGGTGCTGGGCGAACTGGTGCCCAAGCAGATCGCGCTCACCCGGCCGGAACGGATCTCGGCGCGGCTGGCGGGGCCGCTGGCGATGGCGGCACGGATCTCGATGCCGGTGGTGTGGGTGCTGAACGCGACGTCGGGCCTCGTGATCCGGCTGATCGGGGCGCACAAGCTGGCGCGCGAGCAGGTCACCGAGGGAGAGTTCCGGCAGATCCTGGCCGAGGGCACCAAGGTCGGCGTGCTCGAGCGCGGCGAGCGCGACATGATCGAGCGGCTGCTGCGGCTGGCCGACAAGTCGGTGCGTGCGATCATGACGCCGCGCAACGAGATTGACTGGATCGATCGCACCGCTTCGCGCGAGGAGGTGGTGTCGACGATCAGGGCGGCGGCACATTCGCGGCTGGTGGTGTGCGAGGGCGGCCCGGACAACCCGGTGGGCATCCTCAGAGGGTCGGACGTGCTGAACTGCGTGCTGCAGGGCGGCGAGCTTGCCGTGGCTGCGCTGCTGCGGCGGCCGATGGTGCTGCCCGACACGATCTCCGCGCTCGACACGCTCGAACGGCTGCGCGAGGACAAGCTCGGATTGGCGCTGGTGCTCGATGAGTACGGAAGCTTCGAAGGCGTGGTCTCGGTGGCGGACGTGATGGAGGCGATCGTGGTCGACGCGGTCGACCCGGACCGGGTCGAGCGCGCGTCGGACGATGTGGGCGACGAGTTCATGCTCGACGGGATGACGGCGGTCGACGAGGTGAAGGACAGGCTGCGGCTGCCGGAGCTGCCGGCGTCGGGGAGCTACCACACGCTGGCGGGGCTGGTGCTGGCGCTGCTGCGCCGGGTGCCCGCGGAAGGCGACAAGGTCGTCTTCGCCGGATGGCTGTTCGAGGTGGTCAAGATGGACGGGCGCCGGGTGGACCGGGTCAAGGCGAGGCGGGAGACGCTGGCTCAGGGGT
>CAXUBM010000320.1:0-3065 GCA_964249235.1 uncultured Acetobacteraceae bacterium
CGGGTGCCGAGCCGGCGCTGCGGCGCGACGCGCTGCCGGCCACCGAGGCGGCCCGCGAGGAGATCGCCCGGCTGGCGCAGAAACTGTCGGAGCGGGCCAGCCTGATCGAGACGCTGCTCGGCGCCGAGGAGGCGATCGTCGAGAGGCTGCCCGACCCGCTGGTGCTGCTGGGGGCGGACCGGACGGTGCGACGCGCCAACCAGGCGGCACGGGAGGTGTTCGGCACGGAGATCTCGGCGGTGCTGCGCCATCCCAGCCTGCGGGCGGCGATCGAGAACGCGACCGAGCAGGCCCTGCTGCGGCGCGCGATCAGCCGGCGGGTGGAACTCGCGCTCGGCCTGCCGGTGTCGCGCGACCTGCTGGCGACCGTGATCGGGCTCGATCCGGCACTGCCGGGAGGCGGGCGGGTGCTGGTGGTGCTGTCGGACCGGACGCGGGAGCGGGCGGTCGAGAGGACGCGCGCGGATTTCATCGCCAATGCGAGCCACGAACTGCGCACGCCGCTGGCCAGCCTGATCGGGTTCATCGAGACGCTGCGCGGGCCGGCCGCCGACGACCTGCCGGCGCAGGCGCGCTTCCTGGCGATCATGGCGGAGCAGGCGGCGCGGATGAACCGGCTGATCGACGACCTGCTCAGCCTGTCGCGGATCGAGATCAACGAGCACCAGGCGCCGCAGGGACGGGTGGACGCGGTGTCGCTGCTGGCGAGGGTGGCGGCGGGTTTCGAGCCGCGGGTGGCGGCGCGGCACCAGGTGCTGGCCGTCTCGGCCCCCGACGAGCTGCCGCCCTTGTTGGCGGACGAGGACCAGGTGGTGCAGGTGCTGGAGAACCTGCTCGACAACGCCTGCAAATATGGACGCGAGGCGGGGCGCATCGACGTCGTGGCGGTGTTGGAGCACAGCGCCGGGGTGCCGCACCGTCAGGGTGTCGCGATCAGCGTCGTCGATGACGGGCCGGGGATCGCCCGGGTGCATCTGCCGCGCCTGACGGAGCGGTTCTACCGGGCGGAATCGGGTCGGCCACGCCCGGCGGCCGGAACCGGGCTGGGGCTCGCGATCGTCAAGCACATCGTCAACCGACACCGGGGGACGCTGAAGATCGAGAGCGAGCCCGGGCGCGGAGCGACGTTCAAGGTGTGGCTGCCGACGGCCTGAGTGTCAGGCCTGTCTCAGGCGGCGATGGTGGACGGGGTGACGGGCCGGATGCAGTAGAGGGCGGCTTCGAAGCTGCGGAAGGCGCCGAGCTTGCGGGCCCGGAGGTGGTCGACGACGACCCAGCTCATGCCCTCGGCGCGGATCACGTAGGCCGGGTCGGCGTTCTCGCGAACCCAGACATAGACCTCGGCCTCGCCGCCGCTGGCGACGTCCGCGTCGCACAGGCCCATCTTGTTGCCCGCCTCGACCCAGGCCAGCAGGTACTGGCGGTGGCGCGGCAGAATGGACAGGCGCAGCGGAACCACCTTGCCGTCCGGGCTCGGCTCGGTGACGATGGGCAGGTGGCGTGCACGGCTGGACGTGAGCACACTTCTGGGCATGACGACCGCTGCTCCTGGCGATGTTCGGCAACTGACGAAGATGTTACCGACGGCCACCAACTGACGCCAACGAAGATTTGATAACGTTCCGATCGCCGTGACGGAAAAGTCACATCAAGGCCGGATAACGTTTCGTGGCGGAAAGGAGGCGATCGCGCCGCGGTGCGTTAACCAATTGGCAAGGCTTGATTTCTCGCCCAATCACGTCCCGGCGGACATTTCCTCCAAGCGATTCGGAGATGAGAATCGAGTAATATATACGTGAGCCACCTATTTGAGGCTGGACAGCGGACTTCGGCGAGCAGCAACAAAATAACAAGATGTCAGCCGGCGTGTTCGCGCTTTTGGATCGTCAGGGATCCTGACGCGGCCAGCGGCGGTGCAGCCAGAGCCACTCCTCGGGCCTGGCCCTGATCCAACGCTCCAGGTGGTCGTTGACAAGCTGCGTGAGCGCGAGTTGGTCGGCCTGCGAGTCGCCGCTGTCGGGCAGGGCGAGCGGCGCTTCGCAGATCAGCCGGAAGCGCGCCGGGCCGAGACGCTGCACGCGGCCCGGGATCACGGGGCAACGGAACCGAAGTGCGAGCGCCGCCAGCGCCGGCGCGGTCATCGCGGGGCGGCCGAAGAAGCGGGCCTCGATGCCGTCGTTCATCTTCTGGTCGAGAAGCAGGCCGAGGAAGCCGCCCCGGGCGAGATGGCGAAGCGCCGTGCGGGCGCCGGCGGCGCCCTTCGCAAACAGCAGGGTCTGCGCCTCGCTCTCGCCGGGTCCGATCGCCTCTTCACGCAGCCCGCGCAGGACGTGGTCGACCGCGCGGTTCGAGGGCGCCCTGTACATGCTGTGCATGCGCATGCCGTAGGCGGCGACCGCCGGCGGCATCATCTCCCAGTTGGCGAGATGGCCCGACACGAAGATCGCCGGGCCGCCGCGCGCGGCCAAGGCGTGCAGATGCGCCTCGCCCAGCATTTCCCAGCCCGGGCCGCTGGGCGTGTTCTTCGGGATGCGGGCGACGTGCGGGAGCTCGGCAACGGTGCGGCCCAGATTGTCCCACACGCCGCGCAGCACGCGTCGGCGGGCGGCGGCGTCGAGTTCGGGCATGGCCAGGCGCAGGTTGCGGTGCGCGACCCGGCAACCCGGCACCCGGGCACCGACGAGCCTGGCCGCGGCGCCGCCCAGGTTGGAGGCGCGCGTCGGGCCGAGATGGCGCAGGGCGGCCACCGCGAGGAGCAGAAGGCGGCGCTGCCAGCGTGCGAGGCGGGTCATGGCGAGGCGGGTCATGGCGAGGCGTCGCCGGGCAGGATGGCATCCAGGATACGGTCGAGCCGGTCGTCGTGCCATTCGAGGCTGACCGACACCTCGACCACCTCGCGGCGGAACTCGGACGGCAGGCGCACGGCGTCCTTGGCCGTGGTGGCCAGCACGGCGCCGTCGCCGATCATCGCGCGCACGGCCAGGAGCCGCCGCAGATCGTGTGGGCGGAACCGGTGATGGTCGGCGAAGGCGATGCGGGCGGCGAGCGACACGCCGGCCTCCGCC
>CAXUBM010000321.1:0-3046 GCA_964249235.1 uncultured Acetobacteraceae bacterium
GGCGCTCGCGCCCTATCCGGTGGGGTTGGTGATCGTGACGAAGCGGGGGGTGGTGCGGGACGCGGCCGGGGGGTGGATCCCGGCGCGCGCGCCCGAGGACCTGGAGCGCGGGGTGGAGGACAACCTGCGCAACCTGGGGCTGGAGGTGCTGGAGGTGGTCAATCTGCGGCTGGGCGCACAGTCGGCGCCGGTGGAGGGGTCGATCGAGAGGCAGGTCGAGACGATGGCGGACCTGCAGCGGCGGGGGCTGATCCGGCACGTGGGGCTGAGCAACGTGACGGCGGCGCAGGTGGCGGAAGCGCGGCGGGTGGTGGAGGTCGTCTGCGTGCAGAACTACTACAACCTGGTGCATCGGCGGGACGAGGCGCTGGTGGACCAGTTGGCGGCGGAGGGAACGGCCTACGTGCCGTTCTTCCCCTTGGGCGGGTTCACGCCGTTGCAGGCCGTGGGGTTGTCGGTGGTGGCGGAACGGCTGGGGAAGACGCCGATGCAGGTGGCGCTGGCGTGGCTGCTGCACCGGGCGCCGAACGTCATGTTGATCCCGGGCACGTCGTCGGTGGCGCATCTGCGGGAGAACCTGGCGGCGGCGGCGCTGGAACTGGGGGACGAGGTACTGGCCGACCTGGACGCGGTGGCGTCGTAGCCAGCCCTCGCCGGGCGTCGGGCGGCGGCCACGCTCGTCTTCACGAGCCGTTCAGGGGCCCGAACTCGGTCGCGGACTGGGCTATGCTCCGACGGCGCTCATCTCAACTCAAGGAGCCGCCATGCCGTTCGAAGTCCAAGTCGGGCCGCCGCAGATCGCCATCCACCAGGGCCAGACGGTCCTGATCACCGAGGAGAACGGCCAGATCGCCTGGCCGACCGACAAGGGCCTCTACTACCGCGACACGCGTCTGATCAGCGCCTGGCAGGTGTATGCCAACGGCGATCCGTGGGTGCTGCTCAACGGGGGCGCGATCACCTACTACGCTTCGCGCATCTACCTGACCAACGATGAGATCCCGACGCAGGACGGCCGTGTGCCCGCCCGGACGCTGTCGCTGGTGATCAGCCGCGAGATCGACGGCGGCATCCATGAAGACCTCGACGTCACCAATCACGGGCTCGAGCCGGTCCGCTTCAACCTCGAGATCGCGCCGCGCTGCGACTTCGCCGACACGTTCGAGGTCAAGTCCGACCGGATCGTCCGTCGCGGCCAGATCAGCACCGAGTGGTCGCCCGAACGGCAGGTGTTGCACAACACCTACCGCAACCAGGATTTCGTCCGCGCCATCAGCATCTCCAGCTCGCGCACGGACGCGTTGTACGCCAATGGCCGGCTGAGCTTCTCCGTCGAGCTCGCGCCCGGTGCCGGATGGCATTGCTGCCTGCGCTACGACCTGACCGACGGCGAGATCCGGATCGAGGCGCCCGGCGACTGCGTCGAACACGACGCGGAAAGCCACCATGCCGCCGAACAACGGGACTGGCAGGAACGCGTGCTGAAGATCACCACGCCGAACGAGGAGTTCTACCGCTTCTTCCACCAGGCCGTCGCCGACATGGCGGCACTGCGGCTGCCGATGCGCGATCACGACCACATGGTCTTCATTCCGGCGGCGGGACTGCCCTGGTTCATGGCTCCGTTCGGACGCGACAGCCTCGTGGTCTCGCTCCAGAACATCACCGTCTATCCGGATTTCGCCCGCGGGGCGCTGCAGGTCCTCGCCGACCTGCAGGCGACCGAGCGTGACGACTATCGGGACGCGGAGCCGGGCAAGATCATGCACGAGCTGCGCTACGGCGAGCTCGCCCATTTCAAGCTCATCCCGCACACGCCCTATTACGGCACCGCCGACGCGACGCCGCTGTGGCTGATCACGCTGCACGCGGCCTGGCGCGCCACCGGCGACCAGGGCCTGCTCGAGCGGCACATCGAGACGGCCGAGAGGTGCCTCGCCTGGATCGACCAGGACGGCGACCGCGACGGGGACGGCTTCCAGGAATACCAGACGCGCTCCACCGCCGGATACGAGAACATGGGCTGGAAGGACAGCGGGGACGCGGTGATGTATCCGGACGGCACGCCGGTGCGGGGGCCGAAGGCGCTGTGCGAGCTGCAGGGCTACGTCTACGACGCCTGGCTGCGGATGGCACAGGTGTTCGACGCGCTCGGCCGTGCGCCGCGCGCCAACGAGCTCCGCGCCAAGGCCGTTCGGCTGCGCGACCGCTTCGACGAAGCGTTCTGGGACGAGGCGAGCGGCTTCTACGCCTACGCGCTCGACGGCGACAAGAAGCCGGTGCTGTCGGTGGCTTCGAACCCGGGCCATTGCCTGTGGTCCGGCATCGTCCGGCCGGAGCGTGCCGCACGCGTCGTCGCGCGGCTGATGGCGCCCGACATGTGGTCCGGCTGGGGCATCCGCACGCTGTCGGCCGCGCACCGCTCGTTCAACCCCTACGCCTATCAGCTCGGAGCGGTCTGGCCGCACGACAATTCGATCATCGCGCTCGGTTTCAGGCGTTACGGTTTCGCCGCCGAAGCGGCGCAGATCGCACGCGACATCAGCGAGGCCGCCAGCCACTTCCAGGCCAGCCAGCTGCCGGAGCTGTACGCCGGCATCCAGCGGAACGGCGGCAACTTTCCGGTCCAGTATCTGGGTGCGAACGTGCCGCAGGCGTGGGCGGCCGGCTCGGCGTTCATGCTGCTGCAGGCCATGCTCGGCCTTTCGGCCCACGCCGCGGATCGCCAGGTGTTCGTGGACCCGGCGCTTCCGGACTGGATGCAGGACGTCACGATCCGGAGCCTGACCGTGGGCGATCAGGATTTCTCGATCCGCTTCTACCGCCAAGGCGAGCGGACCGAGTTCGAGGTTCTCGGCGGCGATCCCGCCATGGTGGAGCGACGGCCGTTCGGGAGCACGTTTCCCGCGATCGATCGCTGACGGTAGCGCCCGGTCGGGCGTCGGGCGGGTCTGGGGCCGCGAGCCCCAGCGGGTCCAGGGCAGCGCCCTGGCCCTCAGCGGGTGCCGAAGAGGCGGTCGCCGGCGTCGCCGAGGCCGGGCCGGAT
>CAXUBM010000322.1:0-3040 GCA_964249235.1 uncultured Acetobacteraceae bacterium
TGCTCAGGACGACGACGCTGTTCGTGACGCACGATCAGCTCGAAGCGCTGACGCTGGCCGACCGGATTGTCGTGATGCGGGATGGCGGGATCGAGCAGGTCGACACGCCCGTCCGCGTCTATCGCGAGCCGGCGACTGTGTTCGTCGCCCGGTTCGTTGGATCGCCCGCAATGAACCTGCTTCCGGCGAATGCTCTGCTGACCGGCGACGGCGCGTATCTTGAAGGGGATGGTTTCACGATCCCGCTTCCGGACGGGTGGCGACCGTTTCTGCAAACAGGGCAGCCCCTGCTGTTCGGGATCCGACCTAAAGATGTGGAGCTGGCGACGCCCGACGTCCTTCGCGCGATCGAGGTAACGACCATCCTGACCGAGACCTTGGGACCCGACATTCTGATCCGCGTCGCTCTCGGCGCTCACGAACTGTCGGTGATCACCGATCGGGGCGATCCGCCGCCTGACGGGGGACCTCTCCGCGTCGTCTTCCGGCCAGACCGATTGCACGTGTTTGACGCTTCGACCGAGCGTCGAATCCGATGCGTGATGGCGGGGGAACGGCGTCCCGAGGGCAGCTAGGAGACCTGTGCGCGGGTAGTCTCAAGTCGCTGTTTGAGCTTTCGGGGCCTGGAGTTCGCCCGGGCGCTCTTGCGGTGCCTGCTTTCGATCGCTTCGGGCAGTAGCCTGTCAGGCGGCGGGGATGTCGAGGCTGCGTGTCAGGTTGTAGGCGGTGGCGGTGAAGTGAACCTGGGCGGCGGCGCGGGCGAGGCCGCGCCATCGCATGCGCCGCAATACTTAGCAGCGCTTCCAGGTGCCGAAGATCTTCGCGATACGGCCGCGGACGCGGTGGATCGGCGCGTTCCAGGCGGCCAGCCGAGCCAGGATCTCCTGTTCGTCGTGGCCCCACATCGCGGTGGCCGCGATCCGCGGCGTGCCGCCGCGGGCGCGCACGGCACCGCCGAAATGCGGTCCGCGGTAGGCGCTGTCGGCGAACACCTCGCCCCGGTCGTCGAGCAGGGCGTCGGGACCGGCACGCCCGTCGTTGACGTTGGCCGGCGTGACCGAGATCTTCTCGACCAAAGCCGTGGTGGCGTCGGCCCCGACATGCGCCTTGAAGCCGTGCACGGCGGCGCGGCCCCGGTGCTTGACCCAGCGTCGGTCACCGTCCGCCTCGCTCGCCGAGGCGATGATCGTCGTGTCGACCAGGGTGCCCGCCTTAACCGTGATCGCGCGGGCTTTCAGCTCGGCGGTGACACTCTCGAATAGCACCCGATCCAGGCCATGCGCGATCAGGGCGCGGCGGAACCGCACGAAAGTCGTGCGTTCCCGGATCGCCTCGTTGCCCGAGAAGCCGCAGAAGCGACGGAACGAAGCCCGATCGTCGAGCGCTTCGGCGAGCTTCACGTCGGACAGGTCATACCAGACCGCCAGCAGCAGCGCCTTGAACATGGCGAGCGGCGGCCAAGCGGGCTCGCCTTTGCTCGCCCGACAGAGCGGCACGAGCAACGCACCGATGCGAGCCCACTCGATCAGTTCGGACAGCCGATCCAGCGAGGACATCGAGCGCGACGCTGACACCACTCCCAGTCTCGCTTGGCCAATCGTTCGATGCGACACAACGCGCTCCCACCAGAGATCGCACGATCGAATCAGAGATCAGCCAAGCCGCAAAGCCCACCCGCGCTCAGGTCTCCAAGTCTAGGGATAGACCAAGTGGGACAGCTCGAAGTCAGGTTTGCTTTCCATTCCCACCTGCTCGCGATGGTCGAACTCCAGTTCACATCGAGTGTCCGCTTCGGAGCACGTGATTGGTGGCATTGAACGTCCGAGATGAGGCGCAAAGCAGACCTACAAGAATCGCCGCAGTCGGTTGAGCACTGGATGATTGCAGCATCCTCAAGAAGGGTCGTGCCAGCTGATCCATTTGACGCCTCGTTTGCGTATGGAAGGGCAGGCGCGCAAGCCGCCGCTCCTACTCTGACCCTTAGAAGTTTCCATGCGCGCGGTGCTCTACGCCCGCTACAGCAGCGAGAATCAGTGCGAGGCGTCGATTGCAGACCAGCACGAGGTCTGCCTTCGCTACATCAAGCGGCAAGACTAGAGGCTGCAGGAGAAATGCAACGACGGGGCGATCAGCGGCGCTAGCCGGTTCCGGCCTGGGCTGACGCGGCTGATGATCGACGCCGAGGCTGGCCGGTTCGAGGTGGTGGATCGGCTCGGGCGCAAGTTTTCGGACGTCGCCGACCTGTTCGACCGGCTGACCTTTCGGCGGATCGCGGTCCACGCGGCCTGGCCCGACCAAATGACGCAAATGCATGTCGACATCATCGGCACGATGGCGCAGATGACGCTATCGGACCCGCGCGGCAAGACCAGGCGCAGCCGATGGGGTCTTGCCGCTCATCATGTAGCCGCCGCCGCATACGCCGCAATTGAGCATCCCATCGAGCAGCGAGACGGGCGGTGCGTTCGATTGAGCGGGGCACCCGTGGCTCGGTGCGTCAGCTTTCTGGGCACGCGCACCCGGCCAACGCAGGCGTGGCGTCAAAGCGAACCTTGCGGTAACAAATCACCTGGATCATCGTGGGGGGCGTCAATCTCGCACTCCGGCCCGGCACGCGGCAGGCCGCATCACTTAGGCAGACCGTGCTCCCAGGCGGTCACGTGGTGGCGTCCTGTAGCCGCCAGCCGGTGACGTGCGATTGGCCTCAGCGTTGCCACTTTAGGATCGGGCGGATCGGCAACGAGCGGCCTGGCCAGCGCGACCACGCTGGCGACCCGCGCCCTGGTCGGCTTGGGCGCCGGGGAACCGGGGCCGGACCTGCTCTGGATCGGCCAGCCCGAGCCGGGGGATGTGCGCCAGAAGCTCCACGGCGACCCTGTTGCTCGCGGACCGCCTCCGGTCCGCTACAACCGATGCGCGAACACCTTCAATCGACCATCTGCATAGCCGTCGTCGTCACGTTCTGGCTCACTTAGAAAGTCCTGAGCCTAGTCTAGGCCGTGATGCGCCTGTAGCTGGTGGGTGAACATCCAACCTTCTT
>CAXUBM010000323.1:0-3040 GCA_964249235.1 uncultured Acetobacteraceae bacterium
GCAGGGGAGCGGGGAGACGGAGGGGGTGGATCTCGCCTTCACGGTCGAGATGGAGGTGCTGCCCGAGATCGTGGTGCCGGATCTGGGGGCGTTGTCGCTGACGCGGCTGGTCGCGGTGCCGGCGGACGAGGCAGTCGAGAAGGCGTTGAGCGACGTCGCGACGCGCAACCGGACGCTGGAGGATCTCGAGCCGCGGGCGGCGGAGGCCGGCGACGTGCTGGTGGTGGACTATCTCGGGCGGGTGGACGGGGTGGCGTTCGAGGGCGGCACGGCGAACGATGCGCCGGTCGAGGTGGCTGGCGAGGGATTCATCTCGGGTTTCGCCGAGCAGCTGGTGGGGATGGCGCCGGGGGAGTCGCGGACGATCTCGGTGACCTTCCCGGAGGGGTATCCGGCGGCGGCGCTGTCGGGCAAGCAGGCCGAGTTTGAGATCACGGCGAAGGCGCTCAAGCGCGCGGTGATGCCGGCGCTCGACGACGAGCTGGCCAAGAAGATCGGCTTCGAGGAGATCGGGCGGGTTCGGGAGGTGGTGCGCGAGCAGCTGGCGGCCGAGTACGGGCAGCAGTCGCGGATGCGGATCAAGCGGGAGCTGCTGGACGCGCTGGCCGAGAGGACGGCGTTCGAGGCGCCGCTGACGATGGTGGAGGCCGAGTTCGTGCAGATCTGGAACCGCATCGAGGCGGACCGGGCGGCAGGGCGGCTGGACGAGGAGGACCGCGACAAGGACGTCGAGGCGCTGCGGGGCGAATACAGGGCGATCGCGGAGCGGCGGGTCAAGCTCGGGCTGTTGCTGGCGGAGATCGGACGGGCAAGGGGGATCACGGTCAGCCAGCAGGAGATGCAGCAGGCGATGTGGACGGAGGCGAACCGCTACCAGGGGCAGGCGAAGGAGGTGCTGGAGTTCTTCCGCGCCAACCCGCGGGCCGCGGAGACGCTGCGGGGACCGATTTTCGAGAACAAGGTGGTTGATTACGTGCTGGAGCTGGCGCGTGTCGAGGAGCGGACGGTGACGCCGGAGGAGCTGGCGCAGATGCCCGAAGACGACGGCGGCGACGTGGGTGAAGGCTGACGCGGATGGGTGCGGGAGCCGGGGCTCGAAAAGGATCGTGGCCGGTCTATGTAGATGTCGGTTCGGCATCAGCCGACGCGCTTAGCGGAGCAGGGGCATGAGGGACCGCGATCCGGTCGAGATTTACAACAACGCTCTCGTGCCGATGGTGGTGGAGCAGACGTCGCGGGGCGAGCGCGCCTTCGACATTTACTCGCGGCTGTTGCAGGAGCGCATCATCTTCCTGACCGGGCCCGTCTACGACCAGGTGGCGGCGCTGATCTCGGCGCAGCTCCTGTTCCTGGAGAGCGTCAATCCGAGCAAGGAGATCTCGTTCTACATCAATAGCCCCGGCGGCGTGGTGTCGGCGGGCCTGGCGATCTACGACACGATGCAATACATCCGCAGCCCGGTGAGCACCGTCTGTATCGGGCAGGCGGCGTCGATGGGATCGCTGCTGCTGGCGGCGGGAGAGAAGGGGCGGCGCTACGCGCTGCCGAACGCCCGGATCATGGTGCACCAGCCGTCGGGCGGCGCGCAGGGTCAGGCGAGCGATATCGAGATCCAGGCGCGGGAAATCCTCTATCTGCGGCGGCGGCTGAACGAGATTTACGAGACGCATACCGGGCAGACGCTGGAGCAGATCGAGCAGAAGCTGGATCGGGATACTTACATGTCGGCCGAGGAGGCGCTCGGGTTCGGGCTGCTGGACGAGGTCGTGCAGAAGAAGGCCGCGAGCTCCGACGAGGAGCGGCGCGGCTGATCGTTGCCGGCCTGCCATGAGGCTGGCCGGGTTGGCTGGCGAGGGTCTTGCTTGAGGATGGTCGGGTGGCGTGCCGCCAGCCGGTCTTGTCAGGTCGTGCGTCCACGGGCAGCATCACGAGTTCATAGGCCCGGCCGTCGGCCGGGACCCGGTGTCGGTCCGGGTGGGAGTGGCGATGAGTAAGGCTGGGGACTCGAAGAACACGCTCTATTGCTCGTTCTGCGGCAAGTCGCAGCACGAGGTGCGCAAACTCATCGCCGGGCCGACGGTGTTCATCTGCGACGAATGCGTCGAGCTGTGCATGGACATCATCCGCGAGGAGCACAAGACGCACCTGGTCAAGAGCCGGGACGGCGTGCCGACGCCCAAAGAGATCTGCAAGGTGCTCGACGACTACGTCATCGGGCAGAGCCACGCGAAGAAGGTGCTCTCGGTGGCCGTGCACAACCACTACAAGCGGCTGGCGCACGGGCAGAAGAACAACGACGTCGAGATCGCCAAGTCGAACATCATGCTGGTGGGGCCGACAGGGTCGGGCAAGACGCTGCTGGCGCAGACACTGGCGCGGATCCTCGACGTGCCGTTCACGATGGCGGATGCGACGACGCTGACGGAAGCGGGCTACGTGGGCGAGGATGTGGAGAACATCATCCTCAAGCTGCTGCAGTCGGCGGATTACAACGTGGAGCGGGCGCAGCGGGGGATCGTCTATATCGACGAGGTCGACAAGATCAGCCGCAAGTCGGACAACCCGTCGATCACGCGTGACGTGTCGGGCGAGGGCGTGCAGCAGGCGCTGCTGAAGATCATGGAGGGCACGGTCGCGTCGGTGCCGCCGCAGGGCGGACGCAAGCATCCGCAGCAGGAGTTCCTGCAGGTGGACACCACGAACATCCTGTTCATCTGCGGCGGGGCGTTCGCGGGATTGGAGAAGATCATCTCGGCGCGCGGCAAGGGGTCTGGCATCGGGTTCGGGGCGGACGTGCGCGGGCCGGACGAGCGTCGGACGGGAGCGATCCTGCACGAGGTCGAGCCGGAGGACCTGCTGAAGTTCGGGCTCATTCCGGAGTTCATCGGGCGGCTGCCGGTGGTGGCGACGCTGGAGGACCTGGACGAGGCGGCGCTGATCGAGATCCTGACCAAGCCGAGGAACGCGCTGTCGAAGCAGTATGCGCGGCTGTTCGAGATGGAGGGGGTGAAGCTCTCCTTCACCGAGGACGCGCTGAAGT
>CAXUBM010000324.1:0-3037 GCA_964249235.1 uncultured Acetobacteraceae bacterium
CCGGAGGCGACCGTCATGTTGCCCAGGGTGGCGACGAAGGGGGGCACCTTGGCGATGGCGACCAGGGCGCCGTTGAACAGGCCGACGGCGGCGCCCGCGAGCGCGCCCAGCGCGATCGCCTCGGACGTGGTCAGCCAGCCGTCGTCCTGGGCGATGAGGGCGGCGACCACGCCGGACAGGCCGACGATGCTGCCCACGGAGAGGTCGATGCCGCCGGTGAGGATGACGAAGGTCGCACCGGTGGCGAGCAGCGCGTTGGCGGCGACCTGGATGAGGATGACGTTGAGGTTGGAGATCGTCAGGAAGGAGTGGTTGGAGACCGCGAGCACCAGGAGAAAGGCGGCCAGGATCAGGACGAGCGCGTAGCGCAGGGCGAGGCGGCCGACGGTGCGTCCGTCCAGGGTTCGCGGCCTGGGGGGTTCGATCGCGAGGCCGGTGCTCATCGTGCCACCCCCATGGCGAGGCGCAGGATGCGTTCCTGGTCGAGTTCGTGCGGGCCCAGCTCGCCGGTGACGTTGCCGCCGCGCACCACCAGCACGCGGTGCGAAAGGTTGATCAGCTCGGGCATGTCGGACGAGGCGAGGAGGATGGCGACACCGTTGTCGGCCAGCTCCATGATCAGGCGGTAGAGCTCGCCGCGGGCGCCGACATCGATGCCGCGGGTGGGCTCGTCGAGGATGAGCACGCGCGGGGCGCCGCTGACCAGCCAGCGGGCGAGTGCCACCTTCTGCTGGTTGCCGCCTGACAGGTGGCCGACCTTCTGGTTGAGATGGGTGTAGCGGACGCCGGTGCGGGTGAGGACGTCGAGCGAGGTGCGGCGGCGGCTCGCATTGTCGATTAGGCCGGCGGGGCCGGTGAAGCGGTTCAGGCGCGGCAGGGTGACGTTGTCGAGGATCGACATGGTGGTGAGCACGCCGGCAAGCTTGCGGTCCTCGGGGACGAAGGCGATGCCGCTGCGGATCGAGCCTTCCATGTCGCCCAGGCGCAGGGGCTTGCCGTCGAGCAGGACGGTGCCGGTGGCGGGGCGCAGGCCGAAGATCGCCTCGAGCATCTCGCTGCGGCCGGCGCCGACGAGGCCGCCGAGGCCGACGATCTCGCCGCCGCGCAGGGTGAAGGAGACGGCGCTGTGGTAGCCGGCGACGCGCAGGTCGCGCACCTCGAGCACGGGCGGGCGGGCGCCCGCGAGATGGCGGTCGGGGAAGAGCTCGGCGACCTCGCGGCCGACCATGTCGGTGATGATCTGGCTTTCGGTGAGCGTGGCGGCGGCGGCGTGGCGGATGACGGCGCCGTCGCGCATGATGGCGACGGTGTCGGCGATGCGCTCGATCTCCTCCATGCGGTGGCTGGTGTAGAGGATGCAGGCGCCGCGGCCGCGGAGCTGGCCGACGACGCGGAAGAGCTGTTCGCTTTCGCGCGAGGACAGCGAGGAGGACGGCTCGTCCATCAGCACGATGCGGCTGTCGCGCGAGGTGGCCTTGATGATCTCGACCATCTGGGTGGCGGCGACGCCCAGGCGCTTCATCGGCAGGGTGGGGTCGATGTCGAGCCCGACATCGGCGAGCAGGCGGCTGGCCTCGTCGATCATGGCGCGGCGGCGGACGAGACCGAAACGGGTGCGCTCGCGGCCGACGAGCAGGTTCTGCCAGACCATCATCTCGGGGATGGGGGCGAGTTCCTGCGGGATGATGGAGACGCCAGCGGCCTGGGCGGCCATCGGGTCGAAGCGGGTGACGGGGCGGCCGAAGAGGCTGATGGCGCCGCTGTCGGGGGTGAGGTGGCCGGCGATGAGCTTGAAGAGGGTGGACTTGCCGGCGCCGTTCTCGCCCGCGAGCACGTTGACGGTGCCGGGCTGGAAGCGGACCGAGATGTCGCGCAGGACGGGGACGCCGTCGAAGCCTTTGGAAAGCCGCGTGCACTCGACCGCTGTCACGCTCTGCGGCGTCGCGTCCACCGTGGAGCACTCCCCTTCGCCGAGCCGCGTCGAGCAGCGATACGGCGCGGGCTCCGGGGTGTCAAACCGTCGCATGGCCGGCGCCGGAGCGGCGGTTGCCGGCGGTGCGGTTTTCGCCTACCGCGATGGCCCCCAGGCGACAGGGTAGAAGTGCGACCGCTCCGCTGATGACCCTCCGACCCGGGCCGCTGCGTCCGGCAGGCCCGCTCTGCCTCCTGGTCCTGCTGCCGATCCTCATCCACCTGCCGGTGCTCTCCCCCTGGCTGAGCGCGGATCCGATCCTGTGGTGGTCGGGTCTGGTGGCGCATTTCCCGGGCGAGGACCATCTGGTGCCCGGCCAGCCGGGATGGGCGGACGGCAATGCCGGCGTGACGACGGAGGCGCTCGGGCATCTCGCGGCGGAGGACTGGCTCAGCGGCGTGGCGCCCTGGTGGAACCCGTACAGCGGGATCGGGATGCCGCTCGCGGCCGAGATGCAGAACTCGGCGTTGTTCCTGCCCTTCGTGCTGCTGCTGCACTTCGGGCGCGGCGTGCTGCTGCTCAAGATCAGCATGCAGGTGGCCACCGGCCTGGCGATGTTCGGCCTGCTGCGGTCGTTGCGGCTGCGCGTCGCGGTGGCGATGCTGGGGGCGGTGCTGGCGGAGTTCAACGGCACGTTCGCCTGGTTCGCGCACGGGCCGATCATGCCGGTCGCGTCGCTGCCGCTGCTGATGTTGGGGATCGAACGGTGCCGTATCGAGGTGGAGCGGGCAGCGCGGACGTGGCCGGCGATGCCGGTCGGGCTGGTGGCAGGCGCGGTCGCGTTCTCGATCGTCGCGGGGTTTCCGGAGACGGCGTTCATCGACGGATTGCTTGCCGCTGTCTTCGCCTTGGCCCGGGTCTTTTCGCTCGGGCGCGCGGCGCGGCTCCGCTTCGCGCTCGCGTTGTGCGGCGGGGTTGCGGCCGGGGTGCTGCTGGCCGCCCCCGCGTGGGTGCCGTTCCTCGACTTCCTGCGTCATGCCGACCTGAGCGTGCACGCGGACCTCAGCTCCTGGCGGCTGCCGCCGCAGAGCAGGGCGATGCTTCTGCTGCCGCTCATCTACGGCC
>CAXUBM010000325.1:0-479 GCA_964249235.1 uncultured Acetobacteraceae bacterium
TGGGGCGGTGGGGCGTGCGCCAACTCGGGTGGATGCGGGCGAACCAGGCGGGGAGCAGGCCGTCGCGGGCGAGGGCATAGAAGATGCGCGTGCAGGCCAGCATGGAAGCGAAGAGAACGCTGGTGATGCCGGCCACCGCGCCGACCGAGACGAGCACGGTGGCGACGGGCAGGCCGATCTCGCGGAAGGCGGTGGCGACGGGGGCGGCCGTGTCGAGGTGGGTGTAAGGCACGATCCCGGTCAGCACGAGGCACATGGCGACGTAGAGGGCGAGGGCGATGGCCAGCGAGAGGAGGACGGCGCGGGGGAGGTCGCGGACGGGGGAGATCGCCTCCTCGGCGGCGGTGGTCAGGGCGTCGTAGCCGAACACGGCGAAGAAGACGACCGAGGCGCCGGAGAGGACGCCGCCCAGGCCGCAAGGCATGAAAGGGTGCCAGCGGGCGGGGTCGACATGGACGGCGCCGACCGCGATGACGGCG
>CAXUBM010000325.1:489-3032 GCA_964249235.1 uncultured Acetobacteraceae bacterium
GCGGTGAGGAGGGCGCCGACATAGCCGGACCAGCCGATGGCGACGACGGCGACGATGAGCGCGTATTCGAGCAGCAGGTCCCAGCCGATGATCCAGCCGGCGAGCTCGCCCAGGGTGGCGTAGGCGTAGGTGTAGGCGCTGCCGGCGCGGGGGACGGCGCCGGCAAACTCGGCGTAGCAAAGGGCGGCGGCGGCACTGGCGGTGCCGGCGAGGAGGAAGGAAAGCACGACGGCGGGGCCGGCGAGCGTGGCGGCGACGATCCCGGTGAAAACGAAGATGCCGACGCCGATGATGGCGCCCAGACCGATGGCGGTGAGGGACCAGAGGCCCAGGACGCGGCGCAGGCCCGCATCGGGGGGAAGAGCATCGCTGGGAAGGCGGCGGAGGGCGGCGTGGAGAAGGCCAGCGGGGGACGGCACGCCCCGATCGGCATGACTTGAAGGAGGAGTTCCAAGGGCCCGGCCCCTGGCGGGGTCCAGGGGCGGAGCCCCTGGCCTACGCCGTTCCGCCGACGGTCAGCCCGGTCATCTTCAACGTCGGCTGGCCGACGCCCACCGGGACGCCCTGGCCCTGCTTGCCGCAGGTGCCGATGCCGGGGTCGAGCGCGAGGTCGTTGCCGACCATGCTGATCCTGGTCAGCGCGTCGGCGCCGTTGCCGATCAGGGTGGCGCCCTTGACCGGGGCGGTGACGCGGCCGTCCTCGATCAGGTAGGCCTCGCTGGCGGCGAAGACGAACTTGCCGGACGTGATGTCGACCTGGCCGCCGCCGAAATTGACGGCGTAGAGGCCGCGCTTGACGGAGCGGATCATCTCCTCGGCGGTGGAGGTGCCGCCGAGCATGAAGGTGTTGGTCATGCGCGGCATGGGCGCATGGGCGTAGGATTGGCGGCGGCCGTTGCCCGTCGCGGGCTCGCCCATCAGGCGGGCGTTGAGGCGGTCCTGCATGTAGCCGACGAGGATGCCGTCCTCGATCAGGACGTTGCGGTTGGTGGGCGTGCCCTCGTCGTCGACGCTGAGGCTGCCGCGCCGGTCGGGGATGGTGCCGTCGTCGATGACGGTGACACCGGGCGAGGCGATGCGGGTGCCGCGCAGGCCGGCAAAGGCCGAGGTGCCCTTGCGGTTGAAGTCGCCCTCGAGGCCGTGGCCGACGGCTTCGTGCAGCAGGATGCCGGGCCAGCCGCTGCCGAGCACGACTTCCATCTCGCCGGCGGGCGCGGCGACGGCGTCGAGCTTGATCGTGGCCTGGCGGAGCGCCTCGTCGACGGCCCCGTGCCAGGTGGCCTCGTCGAGGATGGTGCCGTAGGCCGAGCGGCCGCCGGTGCCGTAGCTGCCGCTCTCGCGCTTGCCGTCGCGCTCGACGACGACGGAAACGCCGAGGCGGACGAGCGGCCGCAGGTCGGCGACGCGGGTGCCGTCGGGGCGGAGGATCTGGACGGCCTGCCATTCGGCGGCGAGCGAGGCGGAGACCTGGACGACGCGCGGGTCCTTGCCGCGCGCGTAGGCGTCGAGGCGGCCGAGGAGGGCGGCGCGTTCGGCGAACTGGCCTTCGGCGACGGGATTGAGGTCGGCGTAGAGGTGCCTGTTGGTGGGACGCGGCGGCGCGGCGCGGGGGCCGCCGGCGCCGCCACGCTTGATGCCGGCGACCGCGTCGGCGGCGCGCTTGAGCGCGGCTTCGGAGATTTCGCCGGAATGGGCGTAGCCCTGTTCCTCGCCGAGAACGGCGCGCAGGCCGAAGCCGGAGGTGGTGTCGAAGTTGGCGGCGCGGATGACACCGTCGTCCAGCGCGATGGTTTCGCTCTCGCCGTATTCGAGGAAGAGCTCACCGTCGTCGGTGCCGGCGAGCGTGTCGCCGAGCAGGCGCTCGGCGGCCTCGCGGGAGAGGTCGCTCGCCTCGAAGAACAGGCGGTCAGTGATGGCAATCGCGCTCATGCCGGGATCCTCTTGGGCGCGTGGGCGCCGCGTAGAGCGTGCAGGGTGACGAGGAGTGCGGTCAGGAGCAAGACCGCCACGCCTTGGTGGAGCGTGCCCAGCGCGACGGGAACATGGGTCAGAAGGGTCGTGACGCCAAGGAGGTATTGGGCGGCCGCGGCGGCGAAGAGGAGCCGGAGAACGCGCCGTTGGGGTTGCGGGAGGGCGACGCGCAAGCCGACGATCACGGTGGCGGTGACGAAGATGGCGCTCAGCGTCGCCAGCACGCGATGATCGAACTGAACGGCTGCGGTGTTGAGGAAGAGGTTGCGCCAGAAGGGTTCGAGGGAGGCGTAGGCGAGCGGGACGAGGTGGCCGCCCATCAGGGGAAAGCTGTTGTAGACGAAGCCGGCGTGGGTTCCGGCGACGAAGCCGCCGGCGACGATGGTGAGCGACACCGCCGCCGTCGCCGCCTGCGCCAGGCCGAGCGCGTTCCGCCCGCCGGGAATACGCACCGGCGCCGGCGACCGGACCGAGAGCGCCGTCCACAGGATCGCCGCGTAGAGCACGAGCGCGAGCGCGAGATGGATCACCAGACGCGCCGGTGCGACCGCGACGTTGTCGGGGAACAGTCC
>CAXUBM010000326.1:0-3031 GCA_964249235.1 uncultured Acetobacteraceae bacterium
GGCGGGTAGAGCGTTTCGACGCGGCGGCCCGTCATCAGGCTGACGGCTTCGTCCTCGCTCAGCGTCCGTGCCTCGAAGGTTTCCACCTCGCGTCCGTTGCGGCAGACGGTGATCCGGTCGGCCAGGCTGGCGACCTCGTTCCAGCGATGCGAGGTGAACACCACGCAGGTGCCGCGGTCGCGCAGGCGACGCACCTGATCGAACAGCCACGCCACTTCGCGCTCGACCAGCGACGAGGTGGGCTCGTCGAGGAAGAGGATGTCGGGGCGGTGGCTGATCGCGCGGACGATCTCGACGAGCTGGCGTTCGGACAGCGAGATCTCGTCGACGCTCGCCAGCGGATCGACATGCGAGATGCCCAGATCGGCGAGCACGCTCTCCGCCCGGCGCTCGGTGGCCCGCCGGTCGATCAGTCCGGTGCGCGCGCGGGGCTCGCGCGCCAGCATCAGGTTCTCGGCCACCGTCAAGGCGGGCAGCAGGGTCAACTCCTGGAACACGGTCCATGCGCCCAGCGCATGCGCGTGCGCGGGGCCGGTGAGCGCCACCTCGCGCCCCTTGATCCTCACCACGCCCGCGTCGGGGCGCGTGCGTCCGCCGAGGACCTTGATCAGCGTCGACTTGCCGGCGCCGTTCTCGCCCACCAGCGCGTGCACCTCGCCCGCGCGCGCCTCGAAGGAGGCGTCGTCGAGCGCCTTGACGCCACCGTAGGACCGGCTGAGGTGCAGACCTTCCACGGCCGCCCCGCTTGCGGGCGTCATGCGGCCGGCCTCAGGCGCTCGGCAGATTGACCGAGAGCGGGCCGCCCGTGCAGGCCGTTCCCTGCAGCGCCGCCTCGACGCACATCTTGACCAGGGCGTGATCGCCGCTGTCGGTGAAGTCGTCGAAGAAGCTGTCCGGCTGGTCGGGAAACACGGTCTCGCCGACCTTGACCGTGTCGCTGGTGACAATCGCCAGCGGCAGGCTGATGCTCCGCTTCGGATACTGGCCGGACAGGATGCGCCGGGCGAGCTCCAGCGAGATCACCGACAGGAAGGGCGGCGAGCCGATCGAGATGCCGTCCACCTTCTGGCCATTATAGCCGATCATGAACTTGCGAAAACCGTTCTCGCATTCGCCGGCGGTGACCGGCAGCGGCGTGCGCCCGGCCGAGACGAAGGCTTTCAGCACGCCGTCGGTGCCGCCCTGGCACCAGATGCCGTCGATCTTGGGCAAGGAGGGCAGGATGGAGGCGGTGTTGCGTTCGGCGGTGGCGCTGTCCCACATGCCCGAGTAGCGATTGACGACCTTGATGCCGGGATGCTGCGACCAGACGCTGTCGGCGCCCTTGTTGCGGTCCTCGTCGACCTGGGTGCCGGCCACGCCGGTGACCATGATCACGTTGCCCCGTCCGTCCAGCTTCTTGGCCAGGAACTCGGCCAGCGTCTTGCCGAGCGCGAACTGCGAGATGTTGACCGTCAGCGCCGAGGGCGCGGTGACCAGGTTGTCGAAGGCGATGACCAGGATGCCGCGCGAGGTGGCCTGCCGGATGATGCCGTTCAGGCCGGTGGGGGAAGCGGCGTCGATCAGGATCGCGTCGACGCGCTCGGCGATCAGGTTGGAGAGTTGCTGGGACTGCTTGGAGACGTCGTTGCCCGAGTTGAACCAGGTGCCCTGCACGTCGGTCTTGTAGGGCTCCATCTCGAGCGCGCCCTTGAAGACGTTCTCCATCTCGATGCGCCACTTGTTGCCGATGAAGGAGTTCGACAGCGCGATCTTGTAGGGCTTGCTCGCCGCGACCGCCGGCCGCGCCGCGAGGCCGGTTCCCGCCGCCAGCCGGCCGGCGCCGCCGGCGAGCGCCGCCCGTCGTCCGATGTGGAAAGCCATGGCCGATCCCCTCCGTTCGTTTCTGAAACTTTGCTGGATCCGACCTTCGGATAGGCGCGCGGCCGGCGCAAGGGCGGCGCTCTGCCCCGCGCGCCGCCAGGGGCTGCGCCATCGACCGCCGTGACCTGAGTCGGGCCGGGTCCAGCGGACGCGGCCGCCTGGCGGGATCGCGGGGCGAGCCCCGATCCTGCTTGCAATCGAACCGCGTCGCCTCCACCCTCTTGCCGGTTGCGAGCTGACAACATGATCGGTCTTCAAGACGTTGATCTTTGGGGGCGCGGACCTCACGCGGCGGGCGGTCGATCGGCGATGGCGCTGGCCGGCCTGACGTTTCGCGTGCCGACGGGCGGTTTCCGCTGGATCGAAGGCCGGACGGGTTCCGGCAAGTCGGCGCTGATCAGGCTGCTGGCCGGGCGGATCGCGCCTGACCGCGGTCGACTGTCCCTGTTCGGCATCGACCCGGCCCGCCTGGGCGAGAGCGCGCGAGCCTGCTTGCGACGCGGAAGCGGGGGGGTCGACGAGGACCGCCGGCTGGTGCCGCACCTGTCGGTTCTGGACAACGTCGCGCTGCCGCTGCGCATCGGCGGCATGGCCGCCGCGGCCGCGCTTCTCGACGCGACCGAGATGCTGCACTGGGTGGGCCTGGGCGGCGCGCTGGACCGGCGCGCCGACACCCTGTCGCGTGGCGAGCGCCTGGCCTGCGCGCTCGCGCGCGCCGTGGTCGGCCGGCCCGAACTGCTGCTGGCCGACGAACCGGCGGCTGAGCTCGGCGAGAGCGACGGCGGCCGCTTGTTCCAGCTCCTGCTCGAGATGAACCGTCTCGGCGCGACCGTGCTGGTCGCGACCAGCAGCACGTGGCTGCGCCGGCTTCACGACGCGCCCGCGCTCAGGCTGGAGGCCGGGCGCCTGGCTGCCGCATGACCAGGCGCCTCAAGGGCAAGCATCTCCGGCGCGCCGACCGGCGCTCCGGCCGTCGCCTGCCCGGACGCGCGCTGGGCCGGGCGAACCTGCCGCGGCAGGCGTTGATCGGATTCGGCGCCGGTCTCGCCTGCGCGGGCGGCCTCGCCTGCACCTGGATGGCCGTGGACAGGGCCGAGGCCTGGCGCGACGCCGTGTCGGGCGTCCTGATCCTGTTGCCCGGCGCGAGCCCGACCGACCCGAGCCGTAC
>CAXUBM010000327.1:0-3027 GCA_964249235.1 uncultured Acetobacteraceae bacterium
CCCCAGCAGGTCAGCGGCTTGTTCGGACCGGAGCGCGGCCAAGCGGCCGGCCGCGGCTGGATCGAAGATGCGTTTCCGTTCGGCGAAGACCGCCGCGCGCCGCTCGTAGATGACGCGCAGGTCGGGGCTGGCCGCTGCCAAGCGCAGGAGCCGCCGGTGGACGGCCGCGAGCCTACGGGGGACGAGGACGCGCGCCGCCGCGTTCCGGGCCAGGAGGCGACCGAAGGTCAGTTCCTCGATTGGGAAGGCGTAGTGCAGGTCGAGCCATGCGGCGGTCTCGGCTTCGGTGCCGCGGTCCCTCGCGGGCAACGCGAGCTCCACGACATCACGGCTCTGGTCGAGGATGCGGTCCTGGCGAACCAAGGTCGGCACTGTCAGGTTCGGATTGAGCCTGGCGTATGCCGGCGCCTGCTGGGCGGCCCGAACGTGGATGTCGACGAAGACCGGCTTATAGGAAAGGCCAGCTTCCGCGAGGGCCAGCCGCGCGACCATCGAATAGTAGGAGGATGGGGCGTGATAGAGCCGGACCTTCGCTTGGCTGGCCGCTTTGAGACTGTCCATTTCCGAGCGTAGGCACTGCGAGATGCGCAGGGCGAGTCTGAGATCGTTCGACGTCAGGCGCTCGCGCTCCGTGACCAACACACACGTCAGGCCGCGCAGATCTGCGGCTCGGGCTCCGCGTCGGACTCGGGCTCTAGGTCCCGCTCCGGCAGCCGTGCGTCGAGTTCAGCGATAAGTCGTGCGCAATGACATCGCCAATCTCCCGGGCCGAGAAGCGGCTCGCAATGGCGGACAGCGTCCGAGCGGTGAGCACGACGTCCGACAGGATCCGAACTGCCGTCGGGCGGTGTGCAGTCAGCGGCGTTCTGCGTCCTCCAAGCTGGCCGTTCTGGCCGCTGCGATGGTCTCTCGCGAGCGGTTGAGAAAGCGTGAGGGCCGAACCCGACCCGATGGCTACCACCATCCAGCTCACGCAAAACGGCCTCGACTCCGGGCACCCTGTACCGCCTTTGTTCTCTTTATGCCTGATGTCCCGATCCCGCCCGACCACCCCCTCGTTCCCATAGGACCTCGTGACGCTGTCGAGCTGATCGCCATGGCGCTGAGCCTTGCGAAGGGCCGGGTCCGTCAGGCGGACATCGCTCGCGAGGCAACAGCGCGGTCGCCGATCGGCTGCTCCAGTACTTCCCGGCTGGCGGGATCGTCCTCATGCGGCCGCCACCGCAGATTGCTCACAGCAACAACCCAGATACTGATCGCGCAGCGATTGCGAGGGCGGAAGAAGAAGACCGGCGTAGGCGCGATGCCTGACGGCCCCCGCGAGCCTTTCCGCCCGACGGTGCGGATCGAGCCTTGTCGGTCTGAGCCGGAGGGGTTCACAGCCACGAACACGTCTGGGGTGGACCACCGCGAGCTCATTGCCCTCGATCGCGCGCTCCGGCGCCTCATGGACGCCGGCCTGACGGAGCGCGAGGCCAAGCTCGCGATCGACGCCGCGGTGCGACAAGGGCTCGAGCCGAAGGATGCAGGCGAGGCGGACGTGGATCGGTTGCTGGCGTGGCGCTAACCTTTCGAGCCCGCATCCCAAGCCGGGTTCCGACGGAGGCGCTTGCGATGGTTCTGACCCTAAATTCGGCGGCCGATCGCGCGCGCGCGGCAGCTGCGGAGCGTTGGTTCGGCTACGGGCGGTGGACAGCGCCCTACTGGTTCGTGGGCATGGAGCAGGGTGGCGACGAGGCCGAAACGCGATCTTACCTCGCGTGGGAGCAGCTTGGAGCAGCTGACCTTCTCGACTGCCGCAAGCACCACCTCGCGATCGATGACCCACTCTTCCGGCGGTGGCACCTCGGAGACAGGCCCCCGACCCAAGCCACTTGGCGTCGCCTCATACAGCTGCTCTTTGCCTTCAAAGGCTTGCCCTGCACCGTCGAGCACGTACGCGCTTACCAAAGAGATCACTGGGGCTCGGAGGGGGGAGAGACAGCCGTCCTAGAGATCTCCGCGGTTCGAGCTCGGAATCTCAGCGTCAATGTGGGACGACTAGCTCATCGTGACGCGCGGATCGCAGCGCTTCGAGAAAGGCTGGCGTCGCACCAACCCGCTTTCGCGGTGTTCTACGGCACAGGCTACCGGACCGAATATGAACGCGTTGCCGGCTCAGGCTTCGATGCCGACGGCTTTGCTTGGAGCGGCAACACTCTTTGCGTGCTCACGAAGCACCCGGTGGCCCGCGGGAGCGCCGGAGCAGAATGGGAGGCGGTCGGACGCGTCATGCGGACCCGTGTCGGCCAGCGCGGATGCGAGTCCGCAGCGTTCACAAGCGGCCCAACGTCTCGGTTGTCGAGTCGGACCATTGGCTCCGCGCCGGGTCCCTGACAAGCGACCGACGCTGTGGCAGGGATGTTCAAGATGGCGGAGGTTTCCCGCCACAAGTCGATCGACGTGCTGCGCGGCTACGTGCGGCGAGCCGAGCTGTTCCGAGATCATGCGGGAGGGTCGTTCCTGTGAGAGGCGGCGGCGGAAGAGACACGAACTTCCCGTGCCTTATTAATAATCGGGTGCTCTATCCAGCTGGGCTACCGCCACAAACCGGCTTTGCAGCTTAGCAGTATCTGGCGTTCATATCCTTCGGCATCCATGCCAACAGCGCCGATCGGACCACCTTGCTCGTCGCGCGACCATCGGTCGTTAAGCCGCTTCTTCGGCAATCAACCCCGTCAACGTGGCATTTGCACGCCGGTAATCATCAATCCAGCGTCTCATCGCTCAATCTGCATTCCCGATCAGTAGGTCCTCGGTTCAAATCCGAGTGTCGGCACCGGACTCCTGAACGACAGGGGCGCACACGCCATCCGGTGGCCGTCGACGACGGTCCGGAAGGTTCGACCCGGGGCTGACACGCCTCCGCACCGCAGGTCGCGAGCCGGGGACCCGCTTGGCGGCCGCTTCGGGGACGGAGCGTGCCGGCAGTTCCGTCAGTGCGGGCTCGTGCTGAGGAAAGGCATCGGCGCACCGGCGCCGAGATAG
>CAXUBM010000328.1:0-3017 GCA_964249235.1 uncultured Acetobacteraceae bacterium
CCGCGCGGGTCGAAGATCGCCTTCAGCTCCTCCGCCACGAACGCCACGTCGCCGCCACGACGGAACACCGCCGAGATCATCCGGGTCAGCGCCACCACCCAGGCAAAGTGCTCCATGTTGGCCGAGGAGATGAATACCTCGAACGGCCGCAGCCGGCCGTCCTGCTCGACGTCGTTGATCGTGACGTAGAGGGCGTGCGGAGAGTCGACCCACTTCAGCTTGTAGGTGCGGCCGGCTAGCTCCGACGGCCGTTTGAATGGCTCGACGAGCGACGTTGTCGGGACCGGGGCGGCGGCTGCCACCGGCACGGCGACGGCCGGCTCCACCGACAGCACGGAGCCGGTGATGGCGTTCGGGCGGTAGGTGGTGCAGCCCTTGCAGCCGCTGTCGTACGCCAACCGGTAGACCTGCTTGAAGTCCTCGAAGCCGATGTCCTCCGGCAGGTTCACCGTCTTGCTGATCGCGCTGTCGACGTGGCGCTGCAGCGCCGCCTGCATCCGGACGTGCTCCTCGGGTGCCAGCGTCTGCGCGGTGACGAAGTGCTCCGGCAGCGAGGCGTCGGCGCCGAACTTCGCCCGGTAGAGGCGCACCGCGTAGTCCTCGACCACCTCGTCCCGCTTCGAACCGTCCGGGTTCGTGACCTTGCGGGTGAAGCTGTGCGCGAACACCGGCTCCACGCCCGACGACACGTTGTCGGCCAGCAGCGAGATGGTTCCGGTGGGTGCGATCGAGGTCAGCAGCGCGTTGCGGATGCCATGAGCGGCAATGGCTCCCCTCACCTCCTCGTCCAGCCCGGCCACGGTCTCGCCGGCCAGGTAACGCTCGCGGTCGAACAGCGGGAACGCGCCCTTCTCGGCCGCGAGTTCGGCGGAAGCGAGGTAGGCGGAACGCTCCACCAGCGCCGCCCAGCGTTGCGCGGCGGCGGCGGCCTCGTGCAACCCATAGCGCTGCCCCACCATCATCAGCGCGTCTGCGAGCCCGGTCAGGCCGAGCCCGATCCGACGCTTGGCCATCGCCTCCCGGCGCTGCTCCTCCAGTGGGAAGCGGGAAGCATCGATGGTGTTGTCCATCATCCGCACCGCAACCCGCACCAGCGCGTCGAGCTCGCCCTCGTCGATGTGGGCGGCCGGGGTGAAAGGGTCGCGCACCAGGCGGGCGAGGTTGATCGAGCCCAGCAGGCAGGCGCCATAGGGCGGCAGCGGCTGCTCGGCGCAGGGGTTGGTGGAGCGGATGGTCTCGACGTAGCGCAGGTTGTTGCGGGCGTTGATGCGGTCGATGAACAGCACGCCCGGCTCGGCGTAGTCGTAGGTGGCGCGCATGATCGCGTCCCACAGCTCGGCCGCCCGCACCGTGCGGTAGGTCTCGCCCTCGAACACCAGCGGCCAGTCGGCATCCGCCTCGACGGCCGCCATGAACGGGTCCGTGACCAGCACCGACAGGTTGAAGTTGCGCAGCCGGCCGGGCTCGCGCTTGGCGGCGATGAACTGCTCGATGTCCGGGTGGTCGCAGCGCATGGTGGCCATCATCGCGCCGCGGCGGGAGCCGGCGGACATGATGGTGCGGCACATGCTGTCCCACACGTCCATGAACGACAGCGGCCCCGAGGCGTCGGCACTAACGCCCTTCACCGCGGCGCCCTTCGGCCGCAGAGTGGAGAAGTCGTAGCCGATGCCCCCGCCCTGCTGCATGGTCAGGGCCGCCTCGCGCAGGTTGGCGAAGATGGCGCCGAGATCGTCGGCGATGTCGCCCATGACGAAGCAGTTGAACAGGGTGACGCGCCGCCCGGTGCCCGCACCCGACACGATCCGCCCTGCCGGCAGGAAGCGGAAGTTCTCCAGCGCCTCATAGAAGCGGTGCTCCCAGGCGTCCGGCTCCGCCTCGACCGCGGCCAGGGCCGACGCCACGCGCCGCCAGGTGTCCTCGATCGTCAGGTCGACGGGGGTGCCGTCCGGGGCCTTCAGCCGGTACTTGTCGTGCCAGATCTGCCGGGAGATGGGCGCGATCCGCTCGTGCATCGGCGGCCGCGGCGACCCGATCATCGTGTCCATGACGCTCGTCCTCTCATGCTGTCACGCCTCGGCGTGATCCCCTTCCCCGCGCCGCGCGGCAGGCGGCGGGGCAAGGGCGGCGCAGCCGGGAGCGCGCGCGCGACGCACCCTTGCGGCGACGGCGATCGGGCGGCATCGGGCCTCCCCATCATCTCAGATGGTGCCATCCCTGCCCTCCTCCAGCACGGCTATCTCTCGGGCAGCGACGGGATCGAGCGGGGGTCGCTCCTTCAGCGCCCAGAGCCAGCCGGTCACGCGGTTGCTGGCCGGAATGTCCTCGATGAACGGCGAGGGACGGGCCAGACAGCCGCGGTGGCCGACGTGGGTGACGGCCACCCGCTGCATGCCCCGGGTCAGTGCCCCGTAGGCGAGCCGTCGTTCCTCGTCGTGATCGCCGTAGGCGCTCGGGAACGCCCCGGTGTCCCAGCCGGCCAGGAAAACGTGTGGGAACTCCAGCCCTTTGCCCTTGTGCAGCGTCATCAGCTGCACCCGGCCGTCCACCGTCTCGCCCGGCGCCGCGCTGGCGAGCGCCGCGTGGTCGAGCAGCTCGGTGGCGTTGTGGAACTCGCCCGCGAGCGTCAGCAGCTCCTGCAGGTTCTCCAGCCGGTCGACCGTCTCCTCCGCCCGGCTCTCGCGCAGCATGGCGCGGTAGCCGGTGCGGTCCACCAGCATCGACAGCTGGTCCGCCAGCGTCGCCGCGCGATCCCGGGTCACGCTGCGGATCGCCTCGATGAACGCCAGGGCGTGCGTCCGGGCCTTCGGCGGCAGCCTGGCGGTCTCCAGCGCCTGAAACAGCGGCACCATGCGGAACGCCGCCTCGTCGTGGATCTCCTCCATCGCCTTCGGCCCGAGGCCGCGCGCCGGCACGTTGACCATGCGGCGGAACGCCTCATCGGACTGGTAGTCGTCCGGGCAGGCGGCGAGGCGCAGCAGCGCCAGGGCGTCCTTGATCTCGGCGCGCTGATAGAA
>CAXUBM010000329.1:0-1880 GCA_964249235.1 uncultured Acetobacteraceae bacterium
CGCTTCTGACCGCGCGCTCGGCGGCGCTGGCGGCGGCCGCCGACGTGCCCTGGCTGGCGGTCAGGCGACGCCCGTTGATCGCCTTGCTGGCGACGGGAGACGAGATCGTGCTGCCCGGCGAGACGATCGGGCCGGGCGGGCTGACCAGCTCGAACAGCATCGGGCTGGCGGCCTTCGTGACCGCCGCCGGCGGCATCCCGCTCGGCCTGCCGATCGCGCGCGACGACGTCGAAACCATCCGCCAGACGGCGCGCGGCGCGGCGCGCGCCGACATGCTGGTCACGCTGGGCGGAGCGAGCGTGGGCGATCACGACCTGGTCCGGCCGGCGCTCGAAGGGCTCGGCTTCGAGGCGGACGTGATGCGCATCGCCATGCGGCCCGGCAAGCCGCTGATGCACGGGCGGCTCGCCTTCGACGGGCACGCGGTGCCCGTGCTCGGGCTGCCAGGCAACCCGGTCTCGGCACTGGTCTGCGCGGCGCTGTTCCTCGGCCCGGCGATCGCCCGGCTGCTGGGATTGCCGGGGCACGCGCCACCGCGCCACCCGATGCGCCTGTCGGGCAACCTGCCGGCCAATGACGGACGGGCGGACCACCTGCGAGCAAGGATCGACGGCGACACAGTGTCGCCGATGGAGGTGCAGGACTCCTCGCGGCTGCGCGACCTCGCGCGGGCGAACGCGCTGATCCTGCGGGCGCCGGGCGCGCCGGCGGCCACGAGCGGGCACGTCGTCGACGTGTTGCGTTTGACGGAGTTGGGCCTGTGACGGCCGTGGAGTTGTGACAGACGTTGAGCGGGCGTGGGACCCCGGGTTGACGCGCCGGCGTGAATGAACGTAGAACGGAGTTGCCCTTTTGTTCGCGCTCGCGAGGTCTGATGCTTACCCGCAAACAGCACGAGCTCCTGGTGTTCATCGACCGCCATCTGCGTCAGACCGGGTTTTCGCCCAGCTTCGACGAGATGAAAGAGGCGCTCGGGCTTCGATCCAAGTCCGGCATTCACCGGCTGATCTCGGCTCTCGAGGAGCGCCAGTTCCTCGGACGGCGGCATCACCGGGCGCGCGCACTCGAGGTGCTGCGCCTGCCCGAGGCGGTGGAAACGCTGCCGCCCTCGTTCGCGCCGAACGTCATCCGCGGTGACTTCTCGCGCAGCCTGCCGGGCGTGACGGCCGCCTCCGAAGCCGGCGCGGTGCAGCTGCCCCTCTATGGCCGCATCGCCGCCGGCCTGCCGATCGAGGCGCTGCGCGACACGAGCTCCCAGGTCGAGGTCCCGATCGCCATGCTCGGCCGCGGCGAGCACTACGCCCTCGAGGTCGCCGGCGACTCGATGATCGAAGCCGGCATCCTGGACGGCGACACGGTGATCATCCGCCGCGGCGAACAGGCCGAGAGCGGGCAGATCATCGTCGCCCTGGTCGACGACAACGAGGTCACGCTCAAGCGGCTGCGCCGGCGCGGCCAGTCGGTGGCGCTCGAACCGGCCAACGCGCGGCACGAGATCCGCATCTTCCCTGCCGACCGGGTGCGGGTGCAGGGCCGGCTGGTGGGGCTGCTTCGACAGTATTGACGGTCGGGGCTCTGCCGAACCCCGCCGGGGGGCGGGGCCTGCCGGACCAGCGATCGGCGAGGGCGGCTCACTCCGCCGGCGCTCTCGGCAGCGATGCCGTCTTGGCCCGGGCACGAGGCGCAGGCAGGGACGCCACCCAAGGACGCTCGCCGCGCAGCGCGCGGTCGCTGAGGATCTCCGGGCCGGACGCCGTCAGCCACACGGCCTGCGCACCTTGGCGCCAGACGGTGAAGCGATCGATGCTCCGCTTGTCCTCGCAGGCGTCGCGGAGTGGAAACGGCGCGACGATCAGGCTGGCGCCGTCGCAGGTCGGCGG
>CAXUBM010000329.1:1890-3016 GCA_964249235.1 uncultured Acetobacteraceae bacterium
GCAAGATACTGGGCGTCGGCTTCCAGGGTGAATTTGGAGGCACCGGGTCGCTTGGCGATCAGAAGGCGGCCGTGGTCAGGCAGCGCGATCAGGCGAGCGTCGTCGGAAACCAGCAGGTCGGGCGGGCGGGTCAGCACCGGCGACAGGAGGCCGGCGGCGATCACGGCGATGCCGGCGAGGCGGGCGCGGGTGCGCAGCAGGCAGAGCAGGGCGATGCCGAGGCTGACGGTGAGCAGGCCTGCTGCCGGGATGTGGGGAACGGCGAACGTCGCGTCCGGCCAGGCGGCGACGGCGCGGCCGATGGCGAGGATGACGAAGATCCCCCAGCCCATGGGGACCAGGGCGAGGTGTTCCAGGCCGAACGGCATCAAGGCAAGTGCCGCCAGCCCCCACGGCATGACCCAGGCGGCGGTGAGCGGCACGGCGAGGATGTTGGCGACGATGAAATAGAGCTGCACCTGGCCGAAATGGTAGGCGGCGAAGGGCGCCGAGGCGGTGCCGGCGAGCGCGCTGGTCAGCGCCAGGGCGGCGACGTGGAGCAGCAGGCGCCGCCCGGGACCACCGTTCGACAGGCGGGCGAAGATCGGGCGCAGCGCCTCGTAGCCGGCGATCAGGGCTGCCACGGCCGCGAAGCTCATCTGGAAGCTGACCCCGGTGAGTTCGTGCGGCCACAGGACCAGGATCGCGGCGGCGGCGGCGGCGAGGCCGCGCATCGAGAGGGCGCGCCGGCCCATGGCGATGCCGAGCGTGGCCAGCGTGGCCATGCAGAAGGAGCGCACGATCGGCAGGTGGGCGCCGGTGAGCAGGAGATAGAGGAGCCCGGCGGCGAGTGCCGCCACCGCGGCGATCTGGCGAACGGGCCATCGCAGCGCGGCCCAGGGCCAGCAGGCCAAGCCGTTGCGGACCAGGCCGAGAACGAGGCCCATGACGATGCCGATATGCAGACCGGCGACGGCGAGCAGGTGGGCGAGGCCGGAATTGGTGAAGGCGGCGCGATCGGCCTGGGGGATCGCCGTGGAGCGGCCGACGATCAGGGTGGCGGCGATCGCGCCCTCCGGGCCGGACAGGCCGGCGATGAAGCGGTCGGCGATGCGGTCGCGCAGCGCCTGCCAACAGGCGGCGAGGC
>CAXUBM010000330.1:0-3013 GCA_964249235.1 uncultured Acetobacteraceae bacterium
TCCGGGAACGATTGCGACGTATACGAGAAGAACGTCGCGTCCCATCCCGTCCTCGGCCCGACCATGCGCGCCAGCAGCTGGTTGAACTCGGCCTGCTTGATCGAGATCGCGATGCCGACCCGCGCCAGATCCTGCTGCAGCAGCTGCAGGAACATCAGGCTGATCTCCGAATCCGCGCTCGTCAGCACCGCGAACGCGAGCCGCCGCCCGTCGCGGACCCGCCCCCCGTCCGCGCCCCGACGCCACCCCGCCGCGTCGAGCAGCTGCCGCGCCGCCGCCGGATCGTAGCTCAACGGCTGTTTCCCATCCCGCAGGGCCGGCGACAGCAGCGCCTGCCACGCCGACGGCACCGAGCCCGCCTGGATCATCGCCTGTCCGTGAAAGAGCGTGCTCACGATCCGTGGCTGGTCGATGGCGCGCGCGATCGCCTGGCGCACCCGCACGTCGCGGAAGAACGGATCCTGCGGGTTGAGCAGGTTCGGCGTCAGCGCCGAGGTCACCGGCGCCGGTCCCCTCGCCAGCCGCCGCACACCCTCGATCGAGCCCGCCGCGTTCCAGAGCGGAAACGGCAGCGACGCCATGTCGAGCTGCCTGGTCTGCAACGCTTCCAGCGGATTGGTCCCCTGCAGGAACTCCACCACCAGCCGCTCGACCGACGCGCGATGCAGGCTGTAGCGCGTGTTCGGCACGAACACCGCCTGGCGCCCGAGCGTCAGCGACTGCAGCCGGAACGGCCCGTCGCCGACCGAGTAGAACGACGCCTCGCTCTGCAGCGTCTGCTGTGCCGGCACGTCATAGCGCGCCCAGCGCTGCCGCGGCAGCGCGTAGAACTGGCTCAACCCCGCCAGTTCGAACTGCATCGGGTTGACGGGCTGCCTCATCTCGAAACGCAGATGGTGCGCATCCGGCGCACTGACCGAGCGGATCGAGTTCGGAACCCCACCGATCCCATATTGCGAGTAGCGCTCTCCCAACTTGCCGATCAGGGACCAGTCGTAGAGCACGTCCGCCGCGGTGACCGCCGTCGCGTCGGACCAGGCGAAGTCCTTCAGCGTGACCGTGAACACCGTGTCGCCGTCGCTCACCGCGATCGCGCTCGCCAGGCTGTCCGCCCAGTCGATCGACGGCCCGTCCTGCACCCAGACCAGCGGCCGGAACACCAGGTTCATCAGCTCCGTCTCGTAGGACGATCCCGTGAACAGCACCGGGTGCAGCGTCGACACCGGTGCCGGCGTGGAACTGAGCCCCACCCCCGTCGGCATGATCACGGTTCCGCAGCCGCGATCGGCGGCCGATCCCCCGCCGCACCAGGCCGCCAGCAGCGCCGCCGCCGCCCATTCACGCATGCGCGCCCTCGCATGCCATCGCGCCGCTCAGCGTCAGATACTCCGGCGACAGATACCCATTGGGATAGATCATTCTTTCCACCCCGCCGATCCCCGGCCGCACCAGCACCGTGTGCTCGCCGTCCGGCACGAAGAAGATCGGCTGCTGCCGCACCACCTCGTCCTCGACCGCGAACAATCCGTCGCGCCCCGGCTCCCGGCTCGCCGCGGCCAGCAGCGCGTCCATCCGCTTGTCGCTGTAGTGCTCGTAGTTCCCCGTCGCCCCGGTCGCCAGGTACTGGAACGGGTCCGGATAGGTCTCCACGCTGTAGTCCAGGAACGTCGCGTCCCACCCGGCCGGCGGCCCCAGCATCCGCGCGATCAGCTGGTTGAACTCCACCTCCTTGATCTGCATCGAGATCCCCACCCGCGCCAGGTCGTCCTGCACGATCTGCAGCAGCAGCAGCCGGGTTTGCGCATCCGCCGTCACCAGCACCGAGAACGCGAGCCGCCGCCCATCCTTGACCCGGATCCCGTCCGGCCCCGGCACCCACCCCGCCATGTCGAGCAGCCGCCGCGACGCCTGCGGGTCGTATCCGAACGGCGCTCCCCCATCCCTGAGATCCGGCGCCAGCAGGTCCGGCATCGACGACGGGATCACCCCCGCCTGATACAACGCCTGGCCGTGGAACGCCGCCGCGATGATCCGCTTCTGGTCGATCGCCCGCGCGATCGCCTGCCTGACCCGCACGTCGGCGAAGAACCCGTCGTTCGGGTTGGTCAGGCTCGGCGTGATCGCCCCGAACTGCGGCGCGTTCCTGATCGCCACCCGCCGGTACCCATGCAGCGCCGCCGCCGCCCCCATCAGCGGGAACGGCAACGTCGCCATGTCGACCTCGCCCGCTTGCAGCGCCTCCAGCGGATCGGTCCCCTGCAGGAACTCCACCACCAGCCGCCTGATCGACGCCTGGTGCCCGCTGTAGCGCCCGTTCGGCACGAACACCGCGTGCCGCCCCAGCGCCAGCTCGGCCAGCCGGAACGGCCCGTCCACCACGTCGTAGAACGACACCTCGCTCTGCCGAGTCTGCTGCGCGGCGATGCTCAGCCCACCCCACGCCTGCTGCGGCAGCGCGTAGAACTGCCCGATCGCCGACAGTTCGAACCACTCCGGATTGACCGGCCGCGTGGTGACGAACGCCACGTGGTGCGGGTCGACGGCCCTGACGCCGCTGATCAGCGACGGCACGCCCCCGAGCCCGTATTGCGAATAGGCAGCCCCCAGCTGCTTGATCAGCGTCCAGTCATAGACGACGTCGTCCGCCGTCACCGGCCGCCCATCCGACCAGCTGTACGGCTTGAGCGTGACCGTGAACACCGTATCGTCCGCGTTTGCCGCAATCGCTCTCGCCAGACTGTCGTCCCAGACGATCCGCATCCCCGGCCCGACCCAGATCAGCGGCCGGTACATCAGGTTCATCAACTGCGCCTCGGCCGACGCGCCGGTGTAGAGCGCCGGATGCATCGTCGACACCGCGTTCGGGATGTCGTTGATCCCGACCAGCCCCGGCAAAACCACGGTCCCGCATCCGGGCGCCGCCGACGCCGGCCCCGCACCCGGCCCGACGCCCTGCGCCAGAGCCAGCAACAGGACCGCCGCGAGCGCCCTCACTCGGTCGGCGTCTCGGCCC
>CAXUBM010000331.1:0-3008 GCA_964249235.1 uncultured Acetobacteraceae bacterium
TTCTGAGCAAGCCATTCACAATCGATCAATTGGCTTGGAAAGTCCGGAAAACCATTACAGCGTGATACCACGCAAACCATGCTCGATGATTGTCGGAGGTGAATTCAACCTACATCCTCAAACCTTGTTGCACAAAGCCGTTCCGGCTGCGAACACTGCCGTCGTTCTCCGTTGGTTGCAATTCCCCTGTCGTGAACCACCTCTCAAACCGTCCGCCGACACGTTCGATAAACCCGATCCGAAACAACAAGTCGCGGCTTGGCGCGTCACTGACGCATCCAGTTGGCCGCGCCAATCACGTTCTCATGAAAGCCCGAGACGGGTCACGGGCGCACGGCTAAGTGCGCGAAACGAGCGCCATCGGCCGAGATGCCAAGCGACGGCAGTACGACCAGGAGGCGGTCAGAAGAACACACGATCATCAGAGCTCTCTGCTTGAGCTTCAGCACAGAACATGGAACGATCTTCAGCTCATCTGCAGCTCGATCAGCCTTGAGCGGCGCCGAACGGCTGACCCGACGGCACTGGTCGGGTTCGCCGGGTGGGAAGTTGTATGCCATGGCCGACCTCTACGATCACCTGCTTGGTCGAGGCGGCACCGGCGATGACGTGGAGATGGGATTATATCTCACGTGCTGTGCGGCAAGTTTTTGGAAGCCGCCGATCTCTCCTGTCCATGATCACGACGTTGCCGTCGCGGAGTTCAGGACCGGAACTCGCGCGACTCAAGTCTCAAAGACCTCTCGATTGACCGGTCTGTCGATGACGAAAGGTGCCGCAAGCCCAACAAGCCGTAAGCCTGCAATGAACGTCATGGTCTTTCAAGGTCCATGCGGGACGATCATGCGCAGACGTTCCCCGCGCGGACACCGTCCATAGCGTCTCGCCATGTTGGTGCTGGCCAAGCTCTCGTCGACGAACACCGGGCGTACCGTGTCGAGGTCGGTCTGCGCCTTGAACCAAGCCTGGCGGCGCGCCAGGATGTCCGGATGCTGCTGCTCGGCCGCGTGTGCGGTCTTCCTTTGCGCGTGTAGGCGACGCCCGAAGGATCGCATAGCGTGCCGTAGCCGGGCGACAGGCCATGCTCGCGAAGTCCCGCCCGCAACTCCTCGATCGCCATGTCCCGGCGTGTCTCGAACACTTTGAGGATCGTCGCCGCATGGGCCTCACCGCATGCGTCTTGCGGTCACCACCAAGTGGCAGGGCTGTACGCTCCTACGCTCTCATTCAAACGCACGCCAGCGGCTCACGCTCGCCGCGCTGACCCTGAACCGCTCCGCCGCCTGACTATGGCTCAGCCGTTCCTCTACCGCCATCACCACGCGTCGACGAAGATCCACCGGCAACGCTTTCGCAATAACCGCCGGCCCGCGGAAGAGCTTGAAGCGAAATGCGCATCTCTGTCGTCTCGTGCGCTTGCTCGCCTGCCGTCGCGGCGAACTACTCAATCGCCGACGAACCATCTCCACTCTCATTGATTGCGTTCAGCACGGCCTCGGGCCGTGACGGCTCGACGAAGCCCTTAGGACGCCCGTCGCCGCTTCGATCGTAAGGGCTCCACTTCCTTCTGAACTAGAGCGTCCTTGATCTTGCCTGCTGCCGCTCGACCGCCCTCGATCGGGAGCTTGAATGCTGGTTGCCGGCGCACTTCCTCTGGGGTTGGCGCTTTCCGCTTCCGAGCGGGCGACGACTTACTGGCAGGTGCGGCCTCTTGGGTGGTTTGACCAAGGCTCCTTCGAAGCGCCGACATCAGGTCGACGACATTGTTTTCGATATGCGCCGGCTCAGCCTGAAAGCTGCCGCCCTCTCCCTTAACTTTGGCTTCGAGCATCTCGCGTAGCCGCGTCTCGTAACGGTCGTCGAGATCCACCGGATCGTAGTCGCCGGTCTGCCGGTCGACGAGCTGGACGGCCAATTTCACCATTTCTGCATCGACGCGCACGCTTCGAGCATGATCGAACAGCGAATGTGCGTCATTCAGGTCCCGCGCCTCGTTGAGCGTGTGTGCCACTAAGCCGCCGTCCATGGAACGCACAGCAACTGTCCGCTCGCGTTGAGAGATCACAATCCGGGTCAGGGCCACTTTACCTGTAGCTTGAATTGCCTCGCGCAATACGGCGTAAACATCGTCCGTCCCTTTTTCGTCGGGCGCCAAGTAGTAGCTCGCGTCGTAGTAGATCGGATCGATAGACGAGACATCGACGAACTTCTCGACGGTCATTAGAGACGAGCTCTCGACCTTCACCTTCTCCATGTCTTCGTCTGTGATGATGACGTAGTGATCCTTTTCGTATTCGTATCCTTTGACGGTCTCGCTGCGGGAGATCTCGTCGCCTGTCTCCGCGTCCTGGCTGACCACCTTGATGCGGTCGCCGGTCGCAGGATTGATCATGTTGAAGCGGATCGAGCCGTGATCGTGACGGGCGCTGTAGAGCGCAACGGGACAAGACACCAGGGCGAGTCGCAGTTGGCCGCGCCATATCGGACGTTGTGCCATCAGAGCTGCTCAGATTGGTGCGTCATTTGGGCATAAGTCCGCTTGGAAAGCAGAGTTGAGGCTTTACAACCGAGGATGGGCCGCTCAGCCCAAGGTTCGAGTCGAGGTTCACCAAGCAGATCGCTCGTGCGGCTCGGTTTTGCGGCCCGACCCAGCCCTTTTTCACGTTTGTGTCATCAAGGTGGATACATCACCATGTGTGGACGCTTCGCTTCCTCCTTACCACCCGACGAGATCCGACGTGTGTTCCAGACGGTGGGTAAGACGCCGAACTTGCCGCCATCGTGGAACGTGGCGCCGACACAATCGGCCTTGGTGGTGCGCCGCCATCCTGAGACAGGCGAGCGGAGTCTCGACGCGCTCACCTGGGGGTTCATCCGCCGACACGAGCGAGACCCGAAGGGCGGTCGCCAGCCGATCAATGCCCGGTCTGCAACGATTGCCAGCTCGGGCATTTTCCGAGATGCGTTCCATACCCGACGCTGCCTCGTGCCGATGGACACCTTCTACG
>CAXUBM010000332.1:0-3000 GCA_964249235.1 uncultured Acetobacteraceae bacterium
GGATCAGCGGCCTGTCGACGACCGGCAGCATCTCCTAGGCCATCGCCTTGGTCGCGGGCAGGAAGCGGGTGCCGAGGCCGGCGACCGGTAGGACTGCCTTGCGGAGCGGCTTGATCATCGTTGTGACGTCCTGCTGACTGGAGCGCGAAGCACAGTCGGCAAGGATTGCCATGACCGGGCCGGGGCCGCAAGGAAGGCGGCGGCCCACGTCCGCGCTTGACCAAGCCGCGGCGCTTGTTCCGCCCCCGGCGCGTCGCTGGATGCGGCCGACCAGCAGGAGCAGCGATGGCAGGCCTGGACGCTCTCGAACAGCGGGCACCATCCGAGCAACGCTGCGCACCCTCGGCCACCAGCGGGCGTCCTGCCCGGCGGCTCACCGGCTTGCGTCGAGCGGGTCTGGGGCCGCCGCCCCAGCGGGTCGAGGGCGGAGCCCTCGCCTTCCTGACGTGGAGGTCATGCTGCACGGGGCGGCGCAGACGAGAGAGGCTGATCCTGAAGGCGCAGGCCCTGGGTGAGATCGGCCATCGCGCGGCCGTGGATCAGGACGGCCTCGCCGTCGGTGGTCAGCTCGACAGCCGCGCGGCCGCGGCGGAGGAGAGGGCGGCCGCGCAGCCGTTCAAGCCGCCTGACCTGCTGGCTGACCGGGGGCTGGCTGGCCGCGACTTGAGTGAAAACCGTGTCGCAAAGCAAGACAACCATCTGCATAGGCGGATGCGCCGACTTGCATAATTGTCGAGTTATGATCGTTTCCGTCGCACTTGCAATTACGGCGGAGGCTGCTAGGGCTGCCTGGATCTGGGACGCAGCCGCAGAGATGACGATGTCCGCCTTTTCTTGCCGGCCGGCACGGCTCGGCCGGAACAGCTCGGCCGGATCGGGAGGTCGCGCAACTTGGATTTGAGACCGTTCGTGGCGCTGGCCGGCATCATCATCGCCGCAATGAGCGTCGAGCTGAACGATGCGACGACGTCGATCCTGCTGCCGACAATCGGCGGCGGCCTCGGCTTCAGCCACGACCCGTCCACCTGGCTGAGCAGCTCATACACCGCGGCGGAGATCCTCGGCATGGCGGCTTCGCCATGGTTCTTCGTCACCTTCTCGCTGCGGCACTGGGCGCTGTTCGTGATCGGGCTGACCTGCGTGTCGACGGTGCTGACGCCGGTGTTCTCGAACCTGACGCTGCTGCTGATGCTGCGGACGATCCAGGGATTGTGCGAGGGGCTGACGATCCCGATGCTGATGACGACCGCGTTGCGCGTGCTGCAGCCGAAGATCCGGCTGTACGGGCTGGCGATGTACGCGCTGTCGGCGACCTTCTTTCCGAGCCTGTCGGCGGCCGCGGCGGCGCTGTGGGACGGGACGGGCGACAGTGCGCTCGGATGGCAGTTCGCCTTCTACGAGATCATTCCCTTGTCGGCGATCTCCGGGGTGATGGTCTGGTGGGGGATGCCGCAGGATCCGACGCACTACGAGCGGTTCAAGATCATCGACTGGCGCGGCATGTTGCTGATCGCGGTGGGGTTCGGTTCGCTGAGCACGATGCTGCTGCAGGGCGACAGGCTCGACTGGTTCAATTCGCCGCTGATCTGCGCGCTGGGGGTGGTCAGCGCCGTGTGCCTGCCGCTGCTGCTGCTCAACGAATGGCATGAGGAGCTGCCGCTGCTCAAGCTGCAGCTGCTCAAACGGCGCAACATCACCTTCGGGCTGATCGGGCTGTTCACCTTCATCGTGGTGACGAACGCGGGCTCGACGCTGCCTACCGACTACCTGCAGGAGGTTCGCGGGTTCCTGCCGGCGCAGTCGTACCGGATCACGGCGGAGATCGCGGCGACGCAGCTGGTGTTCCTGCCGCTGACGGCGGTGCTCCTGAACTTCGAGTGGGTGGACGCGCGCGTGGTGAACTTCGTCGGGCTCGGGCTCGTGCTGTCAGCGAGCGTGGCCAACTCGTTCGTCACCGCGGTCTGGATGACGCCCCAGTTCTATTTCTGGCAGGGGGTGACGTCGCTGGGCGAGGCAATGGTGGTGATGTCGCTGCTGATGCTGGCGACCAACTCGGTCGATCCGCCGAACGCGCCGTTCGCCTCGGCGCTGGTCAACATGCCTCGGGCGGTCGGCGCGGCGGTGGGGGTGTGGCTGGTGGAGCTCGTCGACCGGTGGCGGGGGGCGCTGCATTCGAGCCGGCTGATGGATCAGGCCGGGCAGTGGCGTTACGGGGTGGAGCGGGCGCACGGGCTGACGGCGCAGAGCGGCGGCCAGGGTGGCGTGCAGGATCTGGCGCGGATGCTCGACCAGCAGGCGACGGTGCTGACGCTCAGCGACGCGTTCCTGGTGCTGGCGGCCGTGGCCGGCGCCCTGATGGTGGTGGTGGTGGTGGTGCCGCAACGCAGTCCGCCGCCGCGGATCGCGCTGGCGAAGCACTAGGCCGTGGCCGACGAGGAAAAACGGGGCGGCGGCGACAAGGAGAAGCCGGACGAGCACAAGCGGGACGGGCCCGAGAAGCCGTCGGCGCGCTGGCCGTGGGTGGTGGCGGCGCTGGCGGTGCTCGGGTTCGCGGGCGTCGTGCTGTGGATCAGCACCGTGCCGGCGACGGCCGTGTGGACGGACGACGCCTACGTGCAGGTGCACTACGCCTCGGTGGCGCCGCGGATCGCGGGGCAGGTCGTGTCGGTGGCGGCCGACGACAACGACATCGTGGCGGCGAGCGCGGTGCTGGTGCGGCTCGACGATCGGGACCAGCGGGCGTCGCTGGCGGTGGCACAAGCGACGCTGGCCCACGACCAGGCGCAGTTCCGCGACGCGCTGGCGAACGTGGCGCGGCAGCCGTCGGTGATCGGGCAGCAGTCGGCGCAGGTCAGCTCGCTGCAGGCGCAGGTCGGACTCGCGCAGCTCAACCGGACGCGTTACCGCAGCCTCGCCTCGACGGGCGCGGGGACGGAGCAGAGCCGGCAGACGGCGGACGCGACGCTGGCCCAGCAGCGGGCGGAGCTGCAGGGCCAGCGT
>CAXUBM010000333.1:0-2616 GCA_964249235.1 uncultured Acetobacteraceae bacterium
GATCAGGGCAAGCGGGGCGTCGCCTCTCCTGGCGCCATCGGCGAAAGGGGCGGGGTCCGGGGCGGAGCCCCACCGGCGCCCAGCCGCAAGCGCGACGGGTCGGCTCGGCGCCGCGCGGCGCGGCCGCTCCGACGGCTCATGCGCGGCCGAGCCAACGACCCAGCCTCCTGACCGGCGTCGTCAGGCGCCAGGACGTGGACATGCGCATCGCCGCCAATTCCGCCTCCATGGCCGCCGCCCGAGCCTGCAGGGCGCTTCTCTGCTCGTCGAAAACCGCCTCCCGCACGGCAAGGGTCGCCCCTTGCTCCATCGGTTCCAGGACGTAGACATGGGCGCGACCGACGCCGGGGTGCGGATGATGCGAGACGATCCAGCCCGTCCGCCGTGCCGCCTCGAGAAGGAAATCGTGAGTGAAGCCAAGCTCCATCCAGCCGAACTTGCGGATACAGAAGACCGACAATCCGTCGAGCCGCGGTCCCCACGGAAACGGGACCGGGCCGGCGGGAGCCGGCACGATGGGCTCGCCGCAGAGCACCACGCGTCCGCCCGGCCGCAGCCTGTCATGCAGACGCTCGAGCAGCCCCTCGAACCCCCACGCGTGGTGAAATGCCTCGTAGAACAGGATCGCGTCGAACCGCTCGTCGGCGAAGCCTTCACCGAAACCCGCACGTTCGGTGTGCACTGCGACCCCGATCTCACGCGCCTGGCGCTCGATGAGCGCCAACGGATGCGGGTCGATGTCGACCCCAAACGCCTCGTAGCCGAGGCGCGCGAGCATCAGCAGCACCTGGCCGCTTCCGGGCCCATATTCCAGCACCCGGGCGCCCCGCCTCAGCCCCAGATGGCGCAGGATCGCCCCCCACGCCACCAGATGTTCGGAGACAAGTCCGGCATCCTGGAATGACCAGGGCACGAGCCCGGTCCAGATGTTCGAGGGCTCGCCCCCACCGGAGAGCTCGTCCCTTGCCGGCACGTAGGCGCTCTCCTGGCGCCCACGCAGCTCGAGATAGAGCGCCATCGCCGCGTCGCGATACGAGGCCGTGAACGGGTCCATGGCAGCCAGCGCGCTCGCCTGCGGGATATCGAGGATGAGGGCGCTGAGGGTCTGATACTGCGTCGCATCGGGGACACCGGCGCCGATGGCGGCGATCAGATCCTCGTAGGTCTGGTTGGCGAGCGGCGGCTTCGCAGGCATGCGGTCAAGGAGACGGACGGAACGCCGCCTCGTCAAGCCGCCGGGACAGGCTCCAGCCCGGGCGGGTCCGGGGGACGTGGCGCCCGGCGGGTTCGGGCAGTTCCCCAGGCCGTGCTAAGGCCTGGGCATGGATTTTGGCGACCTGGCGGACCTGTTTCATGCGCTGGTGATCCTGCCGTTGCTGGTGGGGAGCTTCGCGCTCGGGCTCTGGGTGGCCAAGCGGCTGCCGGAGAAGCATCGGGGGCCGCGCACGCACGAGATGGTCAAGATCGTGATGGAGATGGTGGTCACGTTGGCGGCGATCGTGCTGGGGCTGCTGATCACCAACGCCAAGGAGGGATTCGACGGGGTGGAGGGCGAGCTGAGGAACTTCTCGGTCCAGATCATCTCGCTCGACCGGACGCTGGCCAGCTACGGGCCGCAGACGGGACCGGCGCGCGACGCGCTGGCGCGGTTCGCCGAGGCGTCGCTGGCGCGGGCGAGAGAGCTGCCGACGGTGGAGCATTTCGGGCTGCTCGGCGCGGTCGAGGCGGGCGTGCTCGGGCTGCGGACGGACGGCGCGCTCGAGCAGCACCTGCAGCAGGTGGCGCTGACGCAGCTCGAGGCGCTGGGGGCGGAACGGCACCAGATCGAGGACGAGAGCCGGGAGAGTGCCAGCTTCGTGTTCTACGCGATGCTGACCGTGTGGCTGATGGTTGTCTATGGATGCTTCGGGCTGATCAGCGAGCACACGTGGCTGGGCAGCACGGTGGTGGGGCTGTCGATGCTGGCGGTGTGCCTGGCGCTGTTCGTGACCTTCGAGATGGAATCGCCGCTGACGGGGATGATCACGATCTCGGAGCGGCCGCTGGCCGATACGGTGGCAACCGTCTCGACCCGATGAGACTTGGGTCCAGGGCCAGCCCCGGCGGGGCCGGGGCGTCACGCGAGATCGCGCCGCGCACGGCGCCCCGGCCTTCCTCTTGGCCGGCGTTCATCTTGATTGCTGGAGGACGACGATCTCGCGTTCCTGGGGCAGGTGGCCGGGCGTGAGGGTGATCGTCGGGCCGTCGTGGCGGGTGACCGATTCCGGCTTGTGGCGTTCGAGGAAGCGGTCGACGGGTTCGATGTGGAGCACGCCGCGCTCGTGCCAGTAGTGCATCGGAATGACCACGCGAGGGCCGATGGCGGCGATCGCGCGGTCGAGGTCGTCGAAGCCGATGGTGGCGTGGGCGCCGGTCAGGGCGAGAAGGACGTCGACCTGGCCCGCGAGCCGGTCGAGGATGTCGGGGGCGAGGGCGTTGCCGACGTCGCCCATGTGCAGGATGCGGACGCCGCCGAGGGTGAGGAGATACATGGCGTTGGCGTCGGGGTCGCGGCCGAAATCGAAGGTGAGGCTCTCGCTGGTGGGGAAGGCGCGGATGGGAACGCCGCGCACGGTG
>CAXUBM010000333.1:2626-2983 GCA_964249235.1 uncultured Acetobacteraceae bacterium
GCGCCGCCGGGCGGGATGTCGAGAAGGGCGTTGACGACGGTGGGATTGCCGCGAACGTGGGTGGGGTCGGAGTGGAAGTCGTCGGTGGCGGAGCTCATCACGACGAGGTCGGCGGGCTCGTCGATCGGGTCGAAGCCAGATCGTGACGGGGTGTAGGGGGCGGTGACGATGCTCACCTCGGGGGTTTCGAGGCGGAAGCTCGCATGCGCGTAGAAGGTGATCTGCATGGCTCGGATGGTCCCATGGGTGTTGGCCGGCCATGCGAGCATAGCGTGGCGCGGGTGACGGGACGAGACGGGCGTTGATATCGATCTATGTCGACGCGGATGCGTGCCCGGTGCGCGAGGAGATCTACCG
>CAXUBM010000334.1:0-2982 GCA_964249235.1 uncultured Acetobacteraceae bacterium
GATCTGGTAGTAGTCGGGATGGATCTCGCCGAAGGCGAGGAAGCCGTGCCGGTTGCCGCCGTACTCGATGAACGCGGCTTGCAGGCTGGGCTCTACGCGGACCACCTTGGCGAGGTAGATGTTGCCCTTGAGCTGCTTCTTGGTGGCTGTCTCGACGTCGTATTCCTCGAGCCGGTTACCATCCAGCATCACCACGCGGGTTTCTTCCGCGTGGCTCGCGTCGATCAGCATACGCTTGGTCATAAAAGGTCGAACTCCGGTCGGCCGCGGCGCGCGCTCGTCGAGCACTGCGTCCTGCGGCACTGATTGTGTCGGGCGATGGGGGACTCGACGCTCCGGACCACCGAGCGAACGCCGGCACGCCAGGACTGGCGCACTCGATTGCTGTGGTGGAGGTCGCGTCTGTGAGCATGGTTGTCCTGGACCAACGGTCTGGTGGCCGTGGCCGCGCGGCACAGTCTGGAGCCCCTGGCCCGGGCGGTCTGTCACGCGCACTGGGAGCCCCGTCCGGCATCGTCTCGCCGCCCGGTTAAAGTCAATGTGGCGTAAACCGTTCGGCTTCGCAAGCAGAGGAACGGCGCAATCGCGGCCGACCTGTGCTAGAATCGAGCCATGACAAGCGATTGGCCCTCACCGCTCACACGGCGTCTCGCCCTCGGCGCGGGGCTCGCCACCTTGGCCGCCGGCGCCCGGGCCGCCCGGCGTGGCCGCGCGCCCGCCGTTCTGCGCCGTGCCAAGCCGCCGCTTCCGATGGTGGTGCTCGACGCCGGCCACGGCGGCAAGGATCCCGGGGCGATCGGCTACGCCGGCACCTACGAGAAGCACATCGCCATCGCCGCCGCGACCGAGCTGCACGCCCGCCTCAACCGGGGCGGCCGCGTCCGCTGCACGCTCACCCGCGACCGGGACGTGTTCATCCCGCTCGCCGACCGCGTCGCCATCGCGCAGGGTCGCCAGGCCGCGCTCTTCGTCTCCATGCATGCCGACGCGATCGCCGGCCGCGACGTGCGCGGCGCCAGCGTCTACACGCTCGGCGACGTCGCCTCCGACGCCCAGACGGCGGCACTTGCCCGGCGCGAGAACAGCGCCGACCGCTTCGCCGGCCCGCGCCTGCACGCCAGGTCCGCCGAGGTCGAGCAGATCCTCGCCAGCCTGGTCCGCCAGGAGACACGCGCCGGCTCCGCTCACATGGCGCGTTTCGTCGTCACCTCGCTGCGTCCGTCCGTGGGCCTGCTCACCAACCCGAGCCGCCAGGCCGCGTTCGTGGTTCTCAAGGCGCCGGACATCCCCAGCGTGCTCGTCGAGATGGGCTTCATGTCCAACCCCGCCGACGAGGCGCTGCTCCGCACCGCGGCCCACCGCGCCCGCATCACGCTCGCCATGCAGCACGCCGTGGAGGGCTTCTTCGCCGCCGCCGGCGGCTTCACCCGAATGACAGGTTGAGCCCCGTCCGCTTCGGGCGTGCTGTGCCCGCCGCCGATTGGTGCTAGAGGGCCCCGATGATCCGACCTGACCAGGGCGACCGGCTGGTTCCCGGCGAGCCCGAACGGGGCCGACCCGCGATGCCGAGACGAGGCGGACCACCGGGCGGACGGCGTCCCCGCTTCGGCGTGGTCCGCCGCCTCCTGGGCGCGGCCCTGGCCGTCGTTGTGCTGGTGAGCGCCCTTGCCGGCCTGGTCGCCTGGCGGGCGTTCGAGCATCTCAGCGAGGGCCTGCCCACGGTGGCCGGCTTGCGCGACTACCATCCCTCGCTGATGAGCCGCGTCTATGACGGCGACGACCACCTGATCGCCGAGCTCGCCACCGAGCGGCGCATCTTCACGCCCTACGCCGCCATCCCCGACCGGGTGAAGGACGCCTTCGTCGCCGCCGAGGACCAGAACTTCTGGACGCACAACGGCGTCGATCCGATGGCGATCATGCGCGCCGCCGCCACCGACCTCGAGAACCTGCACAGCGGCCGCCGTCCGATCGGGGCCTCGACGATCACCCAGCAGGTCGCCAAGAACATGATCCTGGGCAACGTCATGACCATGCAGCGCAAGGTGAAGGAGGCGATCCTCGCCATGCGCATCGAGCAGACGCTGAGCAAGCAGAAGATCCTCGAGATCTATCTCAACGAGATCTATCTCGGGCTTGGCGCCTACGGCATCGCCGCCGCGTCGCAGACCTACTTCGACAAGCCGCTCGATCAGCTCACCATCGCCGAGGCGGCCTTCCTCGCGGCACTGCCCAAGGGACCCAACAACTACAATCCGTATCGCTATCCGCAGGCGGCCCTGGGCCGCCGGAACTGGGTCATCGACCGCATGGTCGACACCCGTGCCATCACGCCCGAAGCCGCCCGCGACGCCAAGAGCGCCCCGCTCGTTCCCACCGCCTCGCACCGCGCCGCACCGATCCCCGGCGCCGACTGGTTCACCGAGGAAGTCCATCGCCGCCTGATCGACCGGTTCGGGGCCGACGAGGTCGATTCCGGCGGCCTGACGGTCCAGACCAGCCTCGACCCACGCCTGCAGACGCTGGCCACCGACGCGCTGCGCCGCGGCCTCGTCGCCTACGAACGCTCGCACGGCACCTGGCGCGGCCCCGTGGCGCACCTGGACGGTTTCGCCCAGGCCGAACTCGAAGTCGGCCGCGGCCGCAGGAACGCCGCACCGGCGGCGCCCGACTGGCAGGCGGCGCTCACCCGCATTCCCCGGCCGCCGGGGATGCTGCCGCACTGGACGCTCGGCCTCGTGCTCAGCGAGACGCCCACCACGGCGCGGATCGGCTGGCTCGACGAGCCGGGCGACGAAGCCGGGCCTCCGGCCGCCTCGCATATCTCGCCGATGGAATGGAACGACACCTCCTGGGCGCGCACCGAACGCGGGCCGCCGCGACGCATGGCCGACATCGTCCACCCGGGCGACGTGGTCATGGTCGAGCTCGCCGACGCGGGCAAGCCGGGGGAGCGCATGGTGCTGCGTCAGGTGCCGAAAG
>CAXUBM010000335.1:0-1333 GCA_964249235.1 uncultured Acetobacteraceae bacterium
GGCGGGAAATGCTCCCGGTCCTGGCCATGGCGGCACCGGACGCGATCGCGGCCGATGGTCGCGCGAAAGCATCAGCGTGGGCGGATCTGCTGTTGCTGCGGCGCCGGCTGGACGAGAGTTCGATCACGACTGCGTGAGCGAACAGAGGCCAAGTCACGGGCGGGGTTCGGGATTTAGTCCCGGAACCGTTTTTAGAATTTCTGTCAATATTGCGCCGGGTGCTCGCGGAGGGGTAGGTGCCGCGCCCCATGCAACGGCTCGGACTGAAATTGCGGCGCGGATGGCGCCCCGGGACGCTCGGCGCAGCACTTGCCAGTGCGGCGCTGCTGGGCGCGATGTCGATGGCACGCGCGGCGGGGCCCTCACCCGGCGGGCAGGCAAGGGAAATGGACGACGAGCTGGCGTTCGCGATGCCGCGTGTGTCGCCCCCGGGCGGACGCTGGGGCGGGGTCGGCTTGCCGGAGCCGCTGTCACCCAGCGAGGCGGCGTCGATCAGGGCCATCTTCGCGGCGCAGGTCGACGGCGAGTTCGGGGCCGCGGACCGGATGCGGGCGGCGCTGAAGGATAGACTGCTGCTGGGGGACATCCTGGCGGACCGGTATCTGGCGGAAGCGGCGCGGCCAACGGCGGGGCAGCTCACGGCGTGGCTGAAGGTCTATGGAGATCTGGCGGATGCGCCCGCGGTGCACGCCGCCCTGCTGCGGGTGGTGAAGGGCGTGGTGGCGCCGGCGCCCGTGATCACCATGCTCGGGCCTGAGACGCAGGCGATGCCGACGCCGGAGGAAGAGGATCCGGCGGTGTCGGGCTATGCGCGGCGGCCGGACCTTGAGCGGCTGGTGGTGGCGCGAGCGGAGGCCGGACAGGCAGACGCGGCTTTGCGGCTGATCGCGGCGGCGCGGATCCCGACGGTCTATGGCGGGGTGCTGCGCGCGCAGGTGGCGCGGGTTCTGTTCGGGCAGGGACATGACGGGCAGGCGCGGGCGGGCGGGCGGGACGCGAGCGCGCGGACCGGCCGCAAGGTGGGGGCCGGGGACTACGTCGCCGGGCTGGCGGCGTGGCGGATGGGCAAGGTGGCGGAAGCGGCGTCGCTGTTCGAGACGGCGTCGCGAGCCGGTCTGATCCCGGCGAGTACGCGAGCGGGGGCGGCGTTCTGGGCGGCGCGGGCGCACCTGGCGCTGGGCGACGTGGGCGGTTACCGGCCATGGATGCTCAGGGCGGCGGCGGCGCGGCGGACCTTCTACGGTCTGGTGGCGGCGCGGCGGCTGGGGTTGGGCGGCTGGACGCCTTCGGTGGACGCGGTCGGCGAGGAGACGCTGGGGGAGGCCGAGGGGGC
>CAXUBM010000335.1:1343-2981 GCA_964249235.1 uncultured Acetobacteraceae bacterium
GACAGGACGGGAGGGCCGAGCAGGCGCTGCGGCAGATGTGGCCCAAGGTGGCCATCGATCGGGCGCTGGGGCGTTCGATCATGCTGGTGGCCCAGGCGGCGGGGTTGACGGACCTGGCGTCGCAGATCGCGTCGATCCTGCAGGCGGAGGACGGGCAGCCGCACGATTCGGCGCGGTTTCCGGTGCCCCGGCTGCGGCCGCTGGGCGGGTTCTCGGTGGATCCGGCGCTGGTCTACGCGCTGACGCGGCTGGAGAGCAACTTCGACCCGGAGGCGGTGTCGGGGGTAGGGGCGCACGGGTTGATGCAGCTGATGCCGGCGACGGCCGGCTACGTGACGGGGCATCCGGACCGGTTCACCTCCGCGCCATCGCGGCTGGCAAACCCGAGCGTGAACCTCGAGCTGGGGCAGCGCTACGTGGACTACCTGGCGGGGAACAGCAACGTCGAAGGCGACCTGATCAAGCTTCTGGCGAGCTACAATGCGGGGCCGAACCGGGTGGCGGGGTGGACGCCGCAAAGCGACCCGCTGCTGTTCATGGAGGCGATCCCGAACGAGGAGACGCGGGGGTTCGTGCATCGGGCGCTGACGTATCTGTGGATCTATGGCAGGCAGCTGGGGCTGCCTTCGCCTTCGCTGGACGCGTTGGCGGCGGATGTCTGGCCCAGCTATGCGTCGGAGGTGGCGTTGGCGGGGGCGAAGGTCGTTGTGCACTGAAGGCCGGGGGTCTGCCCTTGGACCCCGCTGCGGGTCAAGACCCAGACCTCACTACTTAGGAACGAGCGCCAGCAAGACGGCCAGTTCGTCGGCGTCCTGAAAAGGCTTGTCGGGACGCAGGCGGGAGACGCGGGGGAAGCGCAGGGCGACGCCGGAGCGGTGGCGCTGCGAGCGCTGGGCGGCATCGAAGGCGATCTCCAGGACAAGACCAGGCTCGACCTCGCGGACGGGGCCGAAACGGGCAGTGGTGTGGTTGCGGATCCAGCGATCTAGACCGACCAGTTCTTCATCTGTGTAGCCCGAATAGGCCTTGCCGACGGGGACGAGTTCGCGCACGCCGTCGTCGCGCTCGCGCCATAGGCCGAAGGTGAAATCGGAATAATAGGAACTGCGTTTTCCGCTGCCCCGCTGGGCATAGATCACGACGGCATCGATGGTGAGCGGATCGCGTTTCCACTTCCACCACAGGCCCTTCGGACGGCCGGGGACGTAGGGACTGTCGGCGCGCTTGAGCATCAGGCCTTCGATGGAGGCGGCGCGGGTGCCGGCACGGATCGCGGCGAGCTCTTCGAGAGTCTTGAATTCAATCAGTTCCGATAAATCCATGCGGCTCGGGCGGGTGCGGGCGAACCAGGATTCGAGGGCGCGGCGGCGATCGTCGAAGGAGAGCGCGCGCAGGTCGTTACCGGCGTCGAAGAGGATGTCGTAGAGACGGACCGCGACCGGGTGGGTGGCCATCATGCGGGCACTCGGAAGCTTGCGGTTCAGGCGCTGCTGGAGGTCGGCGAAGGGAGCGACGGTGCCGTCGCGGATGACGAGGAGTTCGCCGTCGAGGACGGCGTGGAAGTCCATGACCTCGACGATCTCGGGGAAGGTGGCGCTGATGTCGTCGGCACCGCGGGAGAAGATGCGGCGGCCACCA
>CAXUBM010000336.1:0-2971 GCA_964249235.1 uncultured Acetobacteraceae bacterium
CGCCTGGATGGCGCCGCGGGCGCGCAGGCGGGCGGCATCGGAACTGTCGGTCGCCAGGGCGACGAGCGCGCCCACGGCGGCGCGGTCGAGGCCGATGATCTCGACGAGCTGCGCGCGGGTGACGCCGTCGCTGGCGACCACGCCCTCGGTCATGCCCTGGACCAGCTTGTAGTCGTCGAGCAGCGAGCCGTCGGTCACGGGCAGCGGCGGGCCGATGCGGCCGGCCGCGCAGGAGGCGAGCACGAGCGTGGCGAGAACGAGCGCGAGCCGCGTGGAGAGGGTCATGCGAGGAGAAGAACTCCGCTCGGGGTGCGACCGCGATGCCGTCCGGGAGTTGCAGTCTGGTCAGGAACCGGCGGGACGCAAGGGATGAAACTGTCGCGGAGCGCGGCGAAGAACGGGATCGACGATCTGCGCATGACCGAGGCGGACGAGCCGCGGCCGCGGCCGCGCGAGATCCTGGTGCGGGTTCGCGCCTGCTCGCTGAACTACCGCGACCTGATGGCGGTGAAGGGAGTTTACCCGGCCGTCAAGTCCGGGCCGGTGGTGCCGCTCTCGGACGGGGCGGGCGAGGTCGTGGCGCTCGGCGAGGGGGTGACGCGGTTCTCGGCCGGCGACCGGGTGATGGGGTGCTTCTTCGATCGGTGGCAGGGCGGCTCACTGACCAGCGCGCTGGAGCGGACGGCGCGCGGCGGCTTCCTCGACGGGATGCTGGCCGAGTACGTGGCGCTGTCCGAGGAGGGCGCGGTGCGCGTTCCGGAGCATCTGTCGTGGGAGGAGGCGGCGACGCTGCCCTGCGCCGCCGTCACCGCGTGGCATGCGCTGCTGCCGTTCGGGCAGGTCGGGCCGGGAGAGACGGTGCTGACGCAGGGAACGGGCGGGGTGTCGATCTTCGCCGTGCAGCTCGCGAAGGCGGCCGGCGCGCGGGTGATCGCGACGTCGTCGTCGGACGAGAAGCTCGAGCGGGTGCGGGCGCTGGGGGCGGACGAGGTGATCAACTACAAGCGCACGCCCGACTGGGAACGCGAGGCCAGGGCGCTGAGCGGAAAGATCGGTGCGGACCTGGTGGTCGAGGTGGGCGGCCCGGGAACCTTCGCGCGCTCGATGGAGGCGACGCGGACCGGAGGGCGGATTGCCGTGATCGGGTTGCTGTCGGGGCCGGGGGAAAAGATCGATCCGCTGACGATCCTGCGGCGGCGGTTGCGGGTCGGCGGCATCCTGGTGGGGTCGACGGAGATGTTCGAGGCGATGAACCGGGCGATCTCGGCGCACCGGATCAAGCCGGTCGTCGACCGGGTGTTCGGGTTCGCCGAGGCGGCGGCAGCCTACCGGCACATGGAGGGCGCCTCGCACCTCGGGAAGATCGTCATCTCGGTGGGGTGACGGCGGTGCCGCGGCCTTCGGCAAGGAGGTCGCGGATGTCGGCGAGCAGGGTCTCGGTGGGAGTCGGGGCCGCCGCCTCGACGGCGTCCCGGCGGACATGCAGGCGGGTCAGCAGGCGGACGAGCCAGAAGATGGCGAAGCTGACGATGATGAACTGGATCACGGCGTTGACGAAGACGCCGTAGTTGACCGTCACGGCGCCGGACTTCTGGGCGTCGGCGAGGGTATGGGCGACCGGACCCTTCAGCGTGATGAAGAGGTTGGAGAAATCGATGCCGCCGACGGCCAGGCCGATCAGCGGGTTGAGGATGTCCTTGACGAGGCTGTTGACGATGCCGGTGAAGGCGGCGCCGATGATGATGCCGACGGCGAGGTCGACGACGCTGCCGCGCATGATGAAGGCGCGGAAATCGGACACCCAGCGCGGGGAACGTTTGATCGGCAGGGCCATGGCGGATTTCCGTCCCGAAGGGTTTGCGGGGCGGCGCCCCCGGCTCCTAATTACGTCAGGCCAGGGCCGCGAGGCCAGGGCCCCGCCTCCGACCCGCTGGGACGACGCCGCTGACCCGCATCGGATGGGAGGAAGCCACGGGCAGGCCGCTGCGCGGGAAGCGGGGCAGAGCGCCTGGTCAGCCGCGGCCGGCGACGTAGTCGCGCAGCGTGTCGACCTCCTGCGCCTGCTGCTCCATGCATTCCTTGACGACGTCGCCGATGCTGACCATGCCGGCGAGCGTGCCGCCGTCGACGACCGGCAGGTGGCGGACGCGGCCGGTGGTCATGATCTCCATCGCCTTCTGCACCTCGGTCTCGGGGGTGATGGTGTGCACGACGCGCGTCATCAGCTGGGCCGCGGTCATCTCCAGGGTGCGGGCACCGTCGGCGGCGAGGCTGCGGATGACGTCGCGCTCGCTGATGATGCCGAGCATCTGGCCGCCGCGGTCGAGGACCAGGAGCGCGCCGACGCGCTTCTCGGCGAGCGCGCGGGAGACGGCGGCGATGGTGTCGGTGGGCTCGACCGAGAAGATCGCCCTGGGTTTGTTACGCAGAATGGACGAAATACTCATGACTTCCTCCCTGGTCCGCGCCGGTCGGGTTATGTTTGCTTGGAGACGGGCGGCGAGGTTCGATTGGCCGCGCGCGGAGACGCAAACCTTGGCAGGGCCGTGGGTATTTTGAAATCTTTTTCGAGCGCGACGGGCGTGTCTTCGAGCGCGAGGCTGGCCGCGGCCGCCGGGCGGCTGCGGGACTGGGCGGCGCGCGAGGCGTTCCCGCTCTGGGCGGAGAGGGGGATCGACGCGGCGGGGACGTTCGAGGAGAAGCTGGACGACGGAGGTCGCCCCGTGGGCCTGGAACGGCGGGCGCGGGTGCAGCCGCGGCAGGGGTTCTCGTTCACGCACGCGCAACACTTCGGCTGGGACGGGCCGGCGGCGCGGATCGTGCGGGACGGCTTCGAAGGGTTCGTGGCGCGGTATCGGCGCGCGGACGGGTTGTTCCGGACGCTGGCCGGCCGGGACGGGCGCGCGCTCGACGAGCAGGCCCTGCTCTACGACCAGGCGTTCGTGTTGCTGGCGCTGGCGGGCGGCCGGGG